>CAIKFU010000017.1 GCA_903826775.1 uncultured beta proteobacterium
GGTTTTTGATATAGAAGATAGACTAGAAGTGTCTGAGGACCATAAGGCCAATAGAAAAATCGCCCTTACAGACGAGGAAATTGATGCAATCAATCCGCACACTATATCTTCTTTGAGGGTCATGTTTAAAAGAGGTATTCGCTACGCAGAAGAGCTTTATGGGATACGTCAGAGCTCGCATCCACATTCGTAAAACAAATACAACGGTTAACTCTTAATGGAGGGAATAGATCGTGCTAAAAAATTTATTCTTTTTGGGAAATATTATCGTGATGTTGCAAATATCTGTCGCAGGTGCTGTGACTGTTTTTTGCAATACTCAGAACAGCAATAGCAGCATTGAGAAAAACAGGCACCCCTACGCCTATGACAATTACGGCAGAAACAAGGGAATGGTTTGTAAAAATTATGCTGAAGTTCAACAGGCCTGCAACACCTCAAAAAATTTCAATGCCTGCATGAATACGCACGATAAAAATCGGATTTTAGAAAAATCTACCTGGCTTGTAGATATGGAATGGTGTAATACAGACGGCTCAGTCAAAACTGGCTAGATAGTTTTGGAAGTACCGTCAGCCATTAAAAAGCTGTTTGTACTCAAGCAGCAGTACTTCTAATTGAATGCGTGCAGCTAGAGGATGGTTTTCATAAGTGCGGGCGCGCAATAGGTTTTTCCAAAAACGCAATAACCTAGGCTGATTAATGCAGGAAGAAAGCTCCCTTAAGGTCTTCAACTGTTTCGGGTAATAACGCACTATTCCAGCCTGATGAACACTCTCAATATCAGCCACCCATCGTTGTTGCGTTATCAATAAAACACGTATGGGTGCTTTGTGAATTTTTTCTGCTATCTCCAGCCAGTCTATTTCAGCGCCTTTTGCCAAACCCTGAAGCAAATGCCTAGAAGCTAAATGAGCCAATGCAGCTTCATCTTTTTCATCCTTATTATGACGTGCTAGAACCAACATCCTGGCGGCATAGGGTGAGCCACCTTGCTCATCATAAATGCTTCCCAACTCCTCTTGGGGAACATTTATCTTGTCTTTATTAAGCAAAGTGTTATTTAGCCATTCCAAGCCAGTTTGACGCTCTGGCCTTGGAACAGCCAACAATCTACAACGTGATCGAATAGTTGGCAGCACACGATCAAGCCTATCGGCTACTAGTATAAAAATAGTTTGGCCAATCGGCTCTTCTAATGATTTTAATAACGTATTTGCAGCATCTGACCGCAGCATTTCCATCGGGTAAATTAAAACTACTCGATTTCCCCCTCTGTGCGCGCCAATTGAAAGCCCCTCAATTGAGGATCGAACATCCTCAATTGAGATGTTCTTTTTTTCTTTTTTTTCCGAAGAGTCTTGAGTTTCATCACTTTGACTGGATTTTGATTTTTTCCCACCGGAAGATTCTTCAATACCCTCTACTGAAGAATGCGGCAAAAATTTGCCATGCGTTTCGGGAACAAGGGGCAGGAAATCAGGGTGATTACCAGATTCAAACCAGCGGCAGGCTTCACAACAATTGCAGGGCTTTGGCACGGCTGCCGACTTTTCCTCACACAATAAAGCCTTAGAAAGTTGAATTGCAAAATCAAATTTGCCAATTCCAGTTTGACCATATAGCAAAACAGCATTTGGAAGCGCATTAAATTCTAAAGAATCCCATAAAGGTTGCAACCACGGCGGAATCTTCGTAGAGGGATTTTTCAAGAAGCTAGGATTGGTCACTTACGCCTACCTTAACTGAACTCAGAACACCCCAAATATCTTCCGGGGTCTTGGTAGCATCAATTTTAAAAAAACGTTCTGGTTCTTGTTTTGCTCTACGCAAATACTCTTGACGAACACGCTCAAAAAAATCAAGGTTCATTTGCTCGAACTTATCGGGTGTCCGTACTTTAGACCTTCGATCCTCGGCCACCGAACCAGGAAGATCAAATAAGAATGTCAGATCGGGTTGCAGCAATTGAACTCCGTTACGAGCTTGAACCCATTGCTCTAGAATTGATAACTTAGCTAAACTAAGCCCCCGCCCACCGCCTTGATAAGCAAAACTTGCATCTGTAAAACGGTCAGAAATCACAATATGCCCTTCATTCAGGGCCGGCTCAATTATTAATGCTAGATGCTCACGACGTGCAGCAAACATCAACAAGGCCTCAGTTTCTATATGCATCGGCGTATCTAGAAGGAGCTTGCGTAAATTTTCTCCTAATGGGGTCCCTCCCGGCTCTCTTGTCATCACAATTTTTTTATTAGGATGCCTTTTCTTCATAAGATCGCCAAAGGCATCGATGTGCGTACTCTTCCCCGCTCCATCTATTCCTTCAAAACTAATGAAAAAGCCATTGTGATTATTTGCCATAACTATTTGAATATATTAATTATTTTTTAATTTTTTTTCGCTGGAATTGGTCTACAGCATCTTCATGCTCTCCCAATGTTTTTGAAAAATAGCTAGAGCCATCCCCTTTGGCAACAAAATAAAGGCTGGGATCATTTGCAGGTTGAGCGGCTGCCATCAAAGACTCTTGGCTTGGCATGCAAATTGGTGTTGGCGGAAGACCTGGTCTCATATAGGTATTGTATGGAATGTCCTTTCTTAAATCCGATTTATGAAGGTTTCCATCAAATTTTGGTCCAATACCATAAATAACGGTTGGATCGGTTTGCAGCAACATCCCCTTGTTCAATCGATTGGTAAAGACCGCAGCTATAAGCTTTCGATCGGATCGTTGACCAGTCTCTTTTTCAATTATCGATGCCAAAATTAATAGCTCATAAGGGTTTTTAATTGGGCTTTGCGGATTTTTTTCATTCCATGCTCCCAATAAATGCCTTTGCATAGCCTGAGATGCCCAACGATAAACTGCGATGTCTTCATCATCGGGATCAAATATGTAGGTGTCGGGATAAAAGATGCCTTCATCCCCAGGGTATTTGAGCCCCAATTGCACAAGCAATTCATTTGAATTGATCCCTCTTGTAATATGGGTCAACGCAGGATGCGAGTCAATAAGAGCCCTAACTTGCCAGATTGTCATGCCTGGAATAATTGCAACGCTTTCCCTAACTCGATCCCCTCGGGCCAACTGCATGAGTACGGCACCTAGGCTTGAATTTAAGGGTAATACATAGGTTCCGGGCTTTAATTTGGTCCCGACAAACAACATCCTCGAACTCAACTGAAATACCCAATCCCATGTACGAACTCCTTGAGACTGAAGTTGACTTGCAATACTTGAAATTCCGGAATGAGGCAAAATTTTTACTTTGTAGCCTTTAGGAGCGGATTCAATAGGATTTGATGTGTTTGGAACTACGGGCCAAAAAAATAATGCCCCATATGCAAGCATTAACGCTATGCAGCAGCCAATAAATGCCCTAAATAGTCCGTGGTTGAGAAAGTTAAACCAGGAATTCATGCGTCCATTTTTCGAATATTGAGAGCGGTTAGGAAATTTTTTTCTCATCAGGCTATGATAAAAGCGTCATGAAAAATCTTACTGAAATAATTAAACCCCAAGAATCAATTGCCTTAAGCAAAATTACCCCCCTATTAGATTGGGGGTTAATTATCGTAGAAGGAGAGGACTCGGGAATTTTTTTACAAAATCAGCTGACAAATTCGGTGTTGGATCTAGAAAAAGCCAAACATGGACAATTGGCAGAGGGGCACACTCAAGTTCGCCTTGTTGGTTACTGCAATCCAAAAGGAAGGATGTTGGCCAGCGCATGGATTGGATTATTTTCCTTGGGTGACGAACAATTAAAGAATCAGTATTTTCTGTTTCTATCCAAGGATATTGCAAAAGACGTTGCCAAGCGTTTAAGCATGTTTGTGCTTCGATCCAAGGTTAATGTGCGAGACCTATCTGACCAATGGAATGTATCTTGCGTCCATGGATTGGATATAAACCCCGCTTCTTTACTTTCTTCCAAAAACCAAGCCATTCTGTCTCTTCCTCCAGTGGAGCGAGATGGCTTAAATTTCAACCGCTTCATAATTGCCAGCTTAAATAACGATCCGGTCTTATTCAATCAGGAAACAATAAACGCCAATTTAGAACTTTCTTTGGCGGATTGGAATTCTTTAGAAGTGCTTAGCGGGATTCCTCGCATCGTTTCAAATACCCAAGATCAATTTATCCCGCAAATGATTAATTTTGAGTCTGTAAACGGTGTTGATTTTAAAAAAGGGTGCTATCCAGGGCAGGAAATTGTCGCCCGAAGCCAGTATCGAGGCGTTGTTAAGCGCCGATTACAGCTTGCCCATATGTTCTGCACCCCGCCAATTGATAAAGAACTTTCTAATGCAATCAAGCCTGGCTCTGAATTATTTAACTCAAATGACCCCAATCAGCCTGCAGGGATGATTGTGCTGTCGGCTCCCAATCCGTATCAACCCAATCGAATTGATATGCAAATAGAATGCAAGCTAAACAAATTGAATGAGGGAACGTTGCATCTAGGCAACCCCTCGGGTCCAGTTTTAACCCCTGGAAACATTCCTTACTCCCTATTGCAAATTTAATCAGGCATAGTATCGGTATGTGTCTCATATTATTTGCCTGGAAATCTCACCCAGACTACCCTTTAGTAGTGGCTGCCAATCGCGACGAATTTTATGATCGCGACACCAGTCATATGGACTGGTGGCCTGAACACCCCAATATGTTGGCAGGACGCGATCGTGCAGACGTCATAGGAAGCCCAGGAACATGGCTTGGGTTTACTAAAACTGGCCGTTTTTCCGCCCTAACAAATGTTCGAGCGCCAAGCGAAAAAAAACCGGATGCAAGAACTCGAGGGGAGCTTCCTCTGCTTTACCTTACGGGCAAAGAAAAACCTTACGATTTTGTCCAAAAAAATAATAAGCGGTTTGAACAATACAATGGTTTTAATCTGCTAATGGCAGATTTAAGCGACCCAAATAACGCTGAAATGTACTGGATTAGCAACCGTCTTATGATGGGTCAATCCATCCGCCCTAGAAAAACCTATCCAGAGCAACCTTTAACTCCGGGTGTTTACGGGCTATCAAATGCGATGTTGGACACGCCCTGGCCAAAAGTAAACCATCGAATTGCGTCTTTTGCGCAAACATTAGCTATGGACAAGGGGAATCTAAACAATGCTGACGGTTACCTGCATCTACTTGCGGATAAACATGAGGCAAATGAACATGAGCTGCCCAATACCGGTGTTTCCCGCGAGTGGGAAAAAGCCCTTTCTTCAGCTTTTATTCAAACCCCTAATTACGGAACGCGTTCAAGCACAATTCTACGAATCCGAAAAGATGGCGCTTTTGAAATGGTCGAACGCCGCTTTGATGCAAAAGGCACGATTGGTCACGAAGTGGTTACGGGCGAATTGATTGGCGCGCCTGGGTCAAATCTTTCTGTGTAATTAAAAAGCTAGAGCGTTCTCAAAAAATTAACTGCTACTGATTTCTCTTATCGTCATTAATGGTTCGGCTGCCATTCGAATTGCGTGTTGCTAAACGCTTTAAATATTTAAATGTACCAGTCGCCATGCAGCAAGTATTTCCTTGGTCATCGTATAGTTTCGCCTCGCAAAAAGCCATGGTAGGAGTTCGATGCACCGTATCGGCCTTAACCCGTAAAATCCCATTAGCAGCCTGCATAAAATTTGTTTTTAACTCAATAGTTACAACGCTGCGATCAGCTGGATCTCCTGATCGGGCCGCAACAGCCATTGCCACATCCATTAAAGTTAGCAATACCCCGCCATGAGCAACCTCCCAAGTGTTTGTATGTTCAGGCTTAATTGCAAGCACAATCTCCCCTTTTCCCAATTCGGAGGAAATGCAGCGAACACCCAAAAGTTTTAAGAAAGGGACGTCTAACTCTTCGCCGAGATTTGAGAGTCTTGTTGTGGCAGTCAGTAAAGTATCTTTGGTCATTGTGGTTAATTTTAGCTCTTTCAACGCCAATCCCAAAACCCAAATAAAATATAAAGACTTATGGCATTTTTACTAGAAGGCGATGATGCCTATCAATTAGTCTCCCCGTCCCGACTTCTAAATCCACACTGGGTAGGTTTCTCAAGGTCAGCAGCGAATTTAATTGGTCTTGAGCTCGATCAAAATGGATTACCTAAAGAGGCGGGAGAATGGCTTCAACTTTTAGCCGGTAATCAGCTTCATGCTGGAAATATTAACTTCACCGACCCAAAGGCAAGCGTTTATAGTGGTCACCAATTTGGAATATGGGCTGGTCAACTCGGTGATGGACGGGCAATTCTTCTTGGAAAAATTGCTGACCAAGAAATCCAACTAAAAGGTGCTGGGAAAACACGCTATTCCCGTATGGGAGATGGGCGAGCGGTTTTACGATCTTCTATACGTGAATTTTTATGTAGCGAAGCCATGCATGCACTTGGTATACCCACAACTCGCGCTTTGGCAATTATTGGTTCAACGCAACCAGTTATGCGAGAGGCAATTGAAACGGCCGCTGTTTGCGCGAGACTATCCCCTAGCTTTTTACGTGTTGGTCATTTTGAACATTTCGCTTCACTTGAATCGACTCAACATTTGAAGCAACTTGCTGATAATTTAATTGCGCATCACTACCCAGAATGTCTGGAGAATAAGCATCCATATCTTGAGCTTTTTAAAATGATTTCCGCCCGAAATGCAACTTTAACCGCCCTTTGGCAATCGGTTGGGTTTTGCCACGGAGTACTTAATACCGACAATATTAGCCTCCTTGGGCTTACCATTGATTACGGCCCATTCGGGTTTTTAAATCAATTTGAATATGATCATGTATGCAATCACAGCGATACTTCTGGTAGGTACGCATATCACAATCAACCTCAAATCATGCATTGGAATATGGCTTGCCTAGCCAGTTCCATGCTGCCTTTAATGGAAATCACACACTCAAAGGAAGTTTCCAAAAAGTTGCTAACCCTTGCATTAGAGGAATTTCCTCAAATCTATCAAGATTCCTGGGTACAACTCTTTCGAGCAAAGTTAGGCTTTCTAACGGAAGAGTCGGGGGATATTGAACTCATCGAAAGATTACTCATAGCCATGCATCAAAGTAAAGTAGACTTTACTTGCTTTTTTAGGGGATTATCAAAAATTTCAACAGAAAATAATCCTACTAATATAGAAATACGAAATGAATTTATTAATCGAGATCAAATAGATTTGTGGTTTGCCGATTATTTATCCCGGCTTTTGCGGGAGAATAGCATTGATGAAAAAAGAAGATCTGCCCTTAATGAAATAAACCCTAAATACATTCTAAGAAATCATTTAGCGCAAGCAGCAATTGAAAAAGCTCAAAAAAATGACTTTTCTGAGGTTGGCAGATTGTTGGAAATATTAAGCAACCCCTATGAAGAACAAGCACAATTTTCAACCTATGCAGCACCCCCACCTATACACATAAACGATATAAAAGTAAGCTGCTCATCTTAAAATATCGATTTCATATGATAATGAATGCAATGAAAAAAACGGACTCAGAATACCGCGAAAAATTAAGCGATATCGAATATCAAGTAGCTCGCAAGGCTGCCACTGAAAAACCTTTTAGTGGACGCTTTTGGGATCACTGGGATAACGGCGATTACGTATGCGTTTGTTGCGGCACCCCATTATTTAGTTCGGACTCCAAATTTGACGCAGGATGTGGCTGGCCTAGTTACAGTACCCCAAAGGATGGCAACTCTATTGCCGAAATAAAAGATCAAAGTCATAACATGATGCGCACTGAAGTACGCTGCGTAAATTGCGATGCTCATTTAGGCCATGTTTTTGATGATGGTCCTAAGCCCTCAGGATTACGCTATTGCATTAATTCAGCCTCGCTTGAATTTAAGTCTAACGATTCTGAAGAAATAAAAAAATCAAGCGCTCAAGAGAAATGACTGGATAATCGCATTATGAAATTCTTATTTGATCTGTTTCCCATTATTCTTTTTTTCATCGCTTTTAAACTGGCGGATATTTATACGGCGACGATTGTGGCTATGGTCGCTACAATCGCTCAAATCCTATGGGTCTACATTCGCCACAGGAAAATCGATGCAATGCAGTGGATCAGCCTAACGATGATTGTCGTATTCGGTAGTCTTACGATCTTTTTGCACGATAAAACCTTCATTCAATTAAAACCCACGGCACTTTACTGGCTTTTTTCAAGCGCCCTATTCATAAGTGCGCAGTTTTTTCAAAAAAACTGGATACAGGTTCTGATGAGCAAGCAAATAACAATCAATTCCCCCAATGCTAAAACCATATGGGGAAAACTTAATTTTGCCTGGTCGCTTTTTTTCTTATTCCTTGGGGCATTGAATTTGTATGTTGCTTTTCAATTTTCTGAGGAAGCCTGGGTTAACTTCAAATTATTTGGTAGCACTGGATTACTGCTGATTTTTGTTATTGCCCAAGGGGTTTGGTTAACTCGCCACATGGATATCCCGAATAAATGACTGAAAATGAAATGCGCATTGCACTATTTGAAAAGGATCTAAAAGGCGCCTTTCAATTGATCTCATTGAAAATTGATGATGAAAGCCACCTGCATGCGGGGCATGTTGGGGCTGCACAAGGAGGTGGGCATTTTCGAATTACGATTATTGCCAAAGAGTTTGAAGGTTTAAATACGGTAAAACGCCACAGACTGATATACACCGCCCTGAAAGATAGGATTCCCGCAGATATTCACGCACTTACAATCAAAGCATTCGCGCCAAATGAGCAAACCGCCTAATAAATGGTCTTAGGCTAACATTTCCTTTAAAATCAGCATCTTTGAAATTTGAAATACAAATTATTACTTGAATAACCCTTAACGACAACAATCCAAATTTATGATCACCGTACGTCAACTTTTAACAGCCAGCACCATTGTCTCCAGCCTGCTTGCACCTGTGTCTTTTGCTCAAAATGCAGTAGTTGTTAATGGCAAGGCCATTCCAAAAACGCAGCTAGATAAATTGGTAAAGAAATCTGGCCAAGCAGATAATCCGCAAGTTAGGGATCAGGCCCGTGAAATGTTGGTAACGCGCGAACTTATTCTTCAAGAGGCTGATAAACGCGAAATTACCAAAAAAGAAGAAATTCGCGATCAAATTGAACAATCAAGGATTGGAATACTTGTTGCCGCGGTTTTTGAGGATTACATCGAAAAAGAAGGTGTTGCTGAGGCCGATTTAAAATCCGCATACGAGTCAGTAAAAAGTCAATATAGCGGCAAGGAATACCACGTGGAGCATATCCTCGTAGAGAAAGAGGCGGATGCACAAGCAATTATTAATCAAATTAAGGGTGGCGCGAAATTCGAGGAGCTGGCAAAAACAAAATCGAAGGATCCCGGCTCCGCAACTAATGGCGGTGATCTAGGTTGGATGAGCGATAAAGCATTAGTCCCTGAATTTTCAAAAGCCATGGTTACCCTCAAAAAAGGTCAAATGACCGACAAGCCAGTAAAAACGCAATTTGGATGGCACATAATTAAAGTGGACGATAGTCGAGATGCGACTCCTCCAACCATGGAGGAAATGAAAGATCAACTCAAGCAAATGATCATGTCAGATCAAAACTGGCAGAAAGCCAAGTTTGGGGAAATGATGCAAAAACTCCGGGCCAAAGCAAAAGTTGAATAAGAAGGCGCTACCTCAACCATGATGATTCTTCACACCATGCTTCGAGTCGGAGATATGACCCGCTCTATTGACTTCTACACTAAAGTTCTAGGCATGAACTTATTGAGAACCACGGAGCGGCCAGATCAAAAATATACACTTGCTTTTGTTGGGTATGGAAATGGCAATGCGGATGGCCAAGCTGAGATTGAATTAACTTTTAATCATGGTATTCACGAGTATGAATTGGGTACCGCTTATGGCCATATCGCAATTGCAGTGCCTGATGTATTTTCTTCTTGTGAAAAAATAAAGGCTGCAGGCGGACTAATAACCCGTGAAGCAGGTCCAGTAAAAGGCGGTACGACAATGATTGCCTTTGTAGTTGATCCAGATGGCTACAAAATTGAACTAATCCAACGCTGAGCCACTTTATTCCCCTTGCTTTGAAGAGCAAACACAAGGTCTGTTTTGTATCTTCCCTTATTGAGATAAATTCCATTTAGTGGAATGCCCTGCTTGATAAAGATTCGACATTATTTAGATGAGAATTCCTTTCGGTCTCAGAGGAAAGATCCTGCGTGAGAGCAAATTCAGACTGGGAAATACCGAACCAGTAAAAAAGACCCTTTTAAAGGACAATTTAATCAGGCTAGGAGCTCCACACATTGTGGGTTAATACTTTGTTTTGTGATTTGAATGGTTACATGTGAGATATTAAATTCCCTTAGCAATTTTTCTTGTATTGCCACAATAAAATCATCCTCAAGGGTATGCGTAGGTATTACCAAGTGCGCCATTAGAGCAATATCAGACGTACTCATTGCCCATACATGTAAATCATCGACCTGCACTACACCATCTAAGTCCTTTAAGTATTGATATACCTTTTTTAAGTCAATGCTTTCAGGAACTCCATCAAACATCATATGCAGCGTTTTTTTGAAAAGATTCGCGGCGCTAAAAATAATCGCGCTCGATATAAGCAAACTCAGAACAGGGTCAAGCCACATCCATTCAAACCAAAGGTAAAGGGCGCCTGCAACCAAGATGCCAAGAGAGACTAGGGCATCAGAAATAAAATGCAAGAAAGCCGCCCTCAGGTTTAAATCTTCATGCTCATTTTTTAAGAACAATAAGGCCGCTACTACATCAATCACTATTCCTACAGCAGCAACAGATATTACCGTTACACCTTGCATAGGCACAGGGGATTGAAGTCTTTGAATTGACTCCGTAATCAATGATCCCATGGCAACCAATAGCAAAACCGCATTAATCAAGGCAGCCATGACGGAGGCTTTTTGCCATCCAAATGTATGGCGCATATTGGGTCGAAATCGTGTGATATAGGTTGCAGCCCAAGCGAGCAAGAGTCCCGCCACATCACTGAGGTTATGTCCAGCATCGGCAATTAGAGCGAGTGAATTTATCTGCCACCCATAGAACACCTCAAAAATTAAATAAGCCACATCCAAGCCAACACCAATAGCAAAAAGCTTGTTATATCTTGGTCTATTTAATGCATGATCTTGCTCTTTACCCAAACCAAGCCTCAACTTTTTCACGGCTAGGAATGCCACCAGCGTGAACCACCTTCCCATCGATTACTACTCCAGGTGTGGAGAGGATATTAAACTTCATGATGTCCTGAATGTCTTCAACCTTTTGCAGATTAATTGAGGCGCCTTTTTCTTTGGCAATTTCTTCAACCAACTTCACAGTAGCCTTACAGTTACTACAACCGGTACCAAGAACCTTAATTTCCATGATGAATCCTTATAAAACAACGTTAAAGACATAACCCACCAACAAAATACCGGTGGCTACGATGCTGGTAAAAATAATGATTAAGCGCAACTTCAGCACTTTGCGAAGAATAATCATCTCTGGCAATGACAAGGCAATGACGCTCATCATGAATGCGAGTACTGTGCCAAGTGCAGCGCCTTTAGCCAAGAGTGCCTCTACGATAGGAATAATCCCGGCGGCATTGGTATACATCGGAACACCAATCAATACGGCAACGGGCACAGACCACCAGGCCTCCTTACCCATGAGGCTTGCCATAAAGTCTTCAGGTACATATCCATGAATACCAGCACCTACAGCAATACCGGCAATGATGTATGGCCAGACTTTTACAACAATTTCTTTAATAGAGGCTTTGCCTGACTCAATACGATCACTTAAGGTAAGTCGATCATTGCCAACACTGGCCACTGTCTTGGGCATATTTATTACCCAGTCTTCTAGATAGTTCTCCAACTTTAATCTTCCAATGATCCAGCCTGAAATAATCGCAACCGATAAACCCAAAGTAAGATATAGTCCAGCCACTTTCCATCCAAACATGCTAAACAATAAAGTTAAGGCAACTTCATTAACCATTGGCGCCGAAATTAAGAATGAGAAAGTAATGCCTAGAGGAACTCCTGCCTGGACAAAACCAATAAAAAGAGGCACGGCAGAGCAAGAACAAAACGGCGTAACAATACCAAGACTGGCGGCCATGATGTTGCCAATGCCTTCCGACTTGCCTGCCAGAATCACTCTGGTGCGCTCGGGAGTGAAATAGGAATTGACCATCCCCATGACAAACACAACGCCCGTTAGAAGTAATAAGACCTTAGGGGTGTCATATAAAAAGAACTGTAAAGCACCACTGAGTTGGCCATGTCTATCAATTGGGAGTAATGCTACAAGCCATTCGGAAAATGGCTCGAGAGCTTCATAAAGCCCATACCAAATTAATACGGCAAGGAATAGAAAACTCTTGGGCCAAGACTTCGGGAAAACTGCAATCGCAATGGTTTTCATAAATACAGGGTACTCATGTTTACCACGCTACCATATGATCTAGATCATTTTGATGGCATTAATCAAGACTAATAAGGTTTGCGCCAGCCAATTAGGATAAACGCAACGCTCTATCGCTCCCCTTCTTGCTCCGCCTCAACCAACATTGCAACAAGGGAAAAAAGGCCTTCTTCTTCAGCCGCCTCTGATATTTCGTCCAAGGGTGCGCCAGCATCAATCAACTTTGACGTTGCGCTATTGGCTGGCAAATCCTTTCGAAAATCCAGCAATCGATCCCTAACAATTTCTAGCGCATGACCCGTAGGCATATTACCAATCTGAAGAGACTCGAAAATTGCTCCTGCAAGTTCATGTAGGCCTTCACTAGTAGCTACTGAAGCAATCTCTTCGGGAGATGCCCCTTTACCAATAGCAATTGATGTCTGACTATCGCTTGGAATCGAGCCTGATGCGTCTTCGATAATGCGCTTGATGCTGTCCATGACTATTTACCTTAGATTTATAAGAACAGCTTACTCTCTTTAAAACCTAATTTCGTTATCGTATAAATGTCCCTTGTTGGTTTTTACTCGTCCACTTGGAAGTAATCACCTAAGGACCGTTGACTAACAAGTATCGAACAACCGTTTATTAATTCACTTTAGGCCGCTTACCGGACAAAAACCGACATTTAGAAAAATGGTCATATTAAGTAAAGACCTTTCTTATTTTGATTGAGAAAACCGATAAGTTGCATGACAGGCAACGCAATTTTGAATGCCGGCAGCAAGTTTTTTTAGAACTGACGTCGGGTTTTTACTCGTTTTAGCTTCTTGGGCGATACGATCAAAAGCCTTATGAGAAGCCAATCCCATTTGCCCAAACGATTCAGGAAACTTCATTCGAATTTGAGTAGGCAACTCCCCCATCATTGATTCGCCACTTTTGGAAGCTGCTTTGACGACGGACTGCATATTTCCATTGGCAAGCCCATCCGTAATTGCTTGAATGCTGGCTAACATTTGACGCATATCAGCGACAACAATAGCTCTCTCTGCATCATTCAACTGTATGATCTGGCGACTGTCTTCTACTTTTTTGGGCATCGGCACTTCTGCCATTGGTTTTGTCATGCTGCCTTGCATTGTTTCATGTTGGGCAACTGCGACATGGACGTACGTGCTAAGGGCAAAAACAAAAATCATGCTGATGGTAATTTTTTTAAATGCGTACATATCTATTCCTTGGTTTGTTGTAACCAGAGTCACTGGGTTCTTGTAAAACGCTAGATGAATCCTGGTGAGAAATTGCTGTAGTCATTGTTAGGCATTACTTATGATCTAGAATATGATTTAAATCATATGACTGAAAATTTCATTCAATGGTCAAATAAAACCGTTTTAATTAAATTAAACCCCGAACTCATGGCAAAGGGCATTTCGTGATCCAATTCATCTCATAAATGCATCTAAAGAATTACTTCAAATCCATGATGGCGGGGGCTATAGGCAGTCTTGCCCACACAACGCTGATGCTTGCCAAAAGCAAGCTAGGCCTAATGCCGACCTTTCAACCTTATTTAGATATGCAAACTTATTTAACTGGTCTTATAGGTTCAGACGTGCCCGTTATTGTTCCTTGGGCATTGTCATTTATTAATGGTTCAGTAGTTCTGGGTTTTTTATTTTCCATAATGTACAAGCTTTTGCCTGGCAGGCATGGGTATAGCAAAGGATTTGCATTTGGGATAATGGGTTGGGTGATGATGGGGTTATTCTTCTTTCCCATGATGGGGTACGGCATATTTGCTAGCGGCACCAGCATGAATCTAATGCCTGCGCTATTTTCCCTTTTGATGATTCTGACCTACAGTATTACTCTTGGATTAGCCTATTCCTTACTGACGCCAAGGCTCCATAATTTTTATTAAACAATATGCTTTTTGAATTTGTCTGCTACACCATTAACACCTCCACCATTGATTACATTCATGTAACCCATTTTTATAAGCACCTTACGAGCTGAACTGGAACGCAATCCGGATGCGCAATACACGACAATATTGGCTTCTAGATCCAATGTAATTTTATGAATACTTGAAATGATCTGATCAATTGGCAAATTGATTGATCCTTCTATATGCCCATTGAGAAACTCTTCTGGTGAGCGGACATCTACTAATAATGCGTTATTCAAAAATGATTCTTTTCTGTCGTCTTGGAAAAACCATAATAACTTGCACATTAAGCCCATCTTCACCCCTTATATATTCTTATCGTTTATCCAGAACCAATTCACTGGCGTATATTTCCGATTTTAAATACGCGAACTTTAAATGCATCTCCTTCAAAATAATCCCCTTTAATATTTTTTTATCACTTAAAACAATAATGCTCATATAGCAACCTCATTACTAGAGCAGCTACTTCACTAGAAAGTGAGTAGTAAATTTGTTTCCCCTCCCTTCTTGTCTTTACAAGGCCTTCCTTACGCAGTACAGTTAACTGCTGTGATAGTGTTGGCTGTTCAATTTCGACCAACGATTCCAATTCACCAACGCAGCTTTCTGCCTGATTAAGGTGGCAAAGCAGCATCAACCTATTTGGGTTTGCAAGCGTTTTAAGCAATTGACAAGCCTTGTCTGCTGATTCACGCATTCGTGTTGCCTCGATACCCGTTTTCATAATTGTTTTCAATTGGCGCCTATTTGATGCCATCTGACCCCGTTTAATATGACCAATAAATATATAAATATACATTTTATCTATTTATATAATATACTATTCTTAATTAATTTCAAGCAGGCGATGTTAAATGAATAAACCCCTCGGAATCTCTGGTCGTACAGCAGCATTTTTTCAGAGCGCCCAAATTACGCCGTTATTGGCCTTACTGGCATTGCTGTTAGGGCTATTCGCCATATTGATCACCCCACGTGAAGAGGAGCCACAGATTAATGTCACCATGGCTAATGTCCTGATTCCTTTTCCTGGAGCCAACGCAAAAAACGTCGAGGAAATGGTATCCATTCCGGCCGAACAGGTGTTATCACAAATCGCCGGTATTGAGCACGTCATGTCCGTATCCCAAACGGGTTTATCCGTCATTACGGTTCAATTCAAAGTTGGGGTACCCAGAACAGAAGCATTGGTTCGACTTCACGATACGGTAGCGGCAAACTCCGATTGGCTACCAAAGGGGCTGGGAGTTATGGAACCCATCATTAAGCCAAAAGGAATCGACGATGTACCGATTTTGTCACTTACCTTGTTTTCAAAAAATCCAGCGGTTACGCCATTTGAATTGGAAAAAGTTGCCAACCGGATTGAATCGGATCTTAAGCGAATCAAAGGCACACGTGAAGTCACCACAATTGGCGGACCAAAAAGGGCAATTCGTGTAGAAATCGATCCAGAAAAAATGGTGGCAAAAGGTTTCACTGTTGGCGAAATTAGAATGGCCTTGGAAGCTGCGAATCTGGGGATGCCTGTAGGCAACATCCTTACCAAAGAAGGCACGATTGCTATTGAAACGGGACCGTTCCTACGCAATGCCAAGGATGTTGGCGATATCGCTATGGGTGTTCGGATGGGATCTCCTGTATACCTTAGAGATGTTGCGACTGTGGTTGAAGGTCCCATTCAAAATCAACGCCTCGTATGGCATGCCGATGTTAGCGAGAAGCCATTGGTTGATCATCCGGCGGTCACAATCTCCATCACCAAAAAACCTGGGGAAAATGCCGTCGACGTCTCCAATGAGGTATTGGATCAACTCGAATCCCTCAAGTCGGTTGTGATTCCCAAATATATTGAAGTTGCTATATCGCGCAATTACGGGGAAACCGCGAATGAGAAGGCCTCAAAGCTCATTCAAAAACTCATCTTTGCCACGCTCTCTGTTGTTGCTTTAATATTTTTTGCACTGGGTCGCAGGGAAGCCATGATTGTTGGTTCTGCCGTGGTGCTCACGCTTGCTGCAACCCTATTTGCCTCCTGGGCATGGGGATTTACTATCAACCGCGTTTCCCTGTTTGCACTGATCTTTTCCATTGGCATCTTGGTGGATGATGCCATTGTCGTGGTGGAAAACATCCACCGGCATCGCCTGCTTTTTCCGGAAAAAAATCTGCGAGACATTATTCCAGGCGCAGTAGATGAAGTCGGCGGCCCCACTATTCTCGCAACCCTCACGGTGATCGCCGCACTTTTGCCAATGGCGTTCATTAGTGGCTTAATGGGCCCCTACATGAGTCCGATCCCAATTAATTCCAGTATGGGCATGATTCTGTCACTGGCCATCGCATTTATGGTGACGCCCTGGATGGCAAGGATCTGGTTGAAAAAGGATTTGGCAAATGAAAAAAACCACTTTAATTTATCCGCTTGGCTAGCCCCCCGTTTTCAAAAAATATTTGCGCCGCTATTAAGCAATCAATCAGGAAAGCGCAATAGAGCACTACTTGGAGTGGGTGTTATCGGCGCCATTGCTTTATCGCTTGCCTTGCCCATAAGCGGATTGGTGGTATTAAAAATGCTGCCATTTGACAATAAATCCGAATTTCAAGTGATTTTGGATATGCCGCCCAATACCAGAGTAGAAAAGACTTCCGATGCACTGATTGAAATGGGCAAAGCACTTTCCCAAATGCCTGAGGTAAAAAGCTATGAAATCTATTCAGGTACCGCCGCGCCGATCAATTTTAATGGCCTAGTGAGGCAGTACTACTTCAGACAGGAGTCATCAAAAGGCGATATCCAAGTGAATCTGGTGGACAAGCATCATCGCAGCGACCAAAGTCACGCTATCGCCAGTCGAATAAGACCGGTCTTAGTTGCCATTGCTAAAAAATATAATGGCAATGTAAAAGTGGTTGAAGTCCCTCCAGGACCACCGGTTCTCTCGCCTATTGTTGCGGAAATATACGGCCCCACTTCCGAAGGTCGATTGAGCGTGAGTAAATCGGTCAGATCAGCATTTGAAAAAACCGATGGCTTAGTGGATATTGACGATAGCAGCATTGCAGAATCTCCCAAGCAATTTTTGATAGTCGATCGTCGTAAAGCCAGCTTGATGGGGGTTTCGCAAGAGGCCATCGTAACGACATTACGAGCAGGATTGGCTGGCGAGGATGCAACCTATATTCACGATGAATCTAAATATCCAGCGCCAACCCAGATACGACTACCGGAAAGCAAACAATATTCCCTCAATGAACTATTAAAGCTCACCGTAAGAAATTCCCAAAGGGAAGCCGTTCCTTTAAGTCAACTTGTTTCCATTGTGGATGCCGAGCGCGAACAACTGATTTACCACAAGGATTTATTGCCTGTTAGCTACATCATTGCAGATACTGCTGGAAAGGTCGATAGTCCTTTGTATGGCCTTTTTACTACCCGATCTGAAATCCAAAAAATTCGCGATCCACAGGGTAAGGAATTGGATGAGTATTTGACCAAAGCTCCTTCAGATCCTTATCGAAATTACTCTATCAAATGGGATGGTGAATGGCAGATTACGTATGAGACTTTCCGCGACATGGGGGCGGCCTATGCGGTAGGACTGGTTTTAATTTACTTGCTCGTTGTCGCCCATTTTGGTTCCTACCTAACGCCACTTGTCATCATGGCACCGATTCCATTGACCATTATCGGAGTCATGCCGGGTCATGCATTGCTAGGGGCACAATTTACCGCCACCTCCATGATTGGCATGATCGCGTTGGCTGGCATCATTGTGCGTAATTCCATTCTGCTGGTTGACTTTATCAATCTGCAAATCAAACAAGGCATGGTATTTAAGACTGCCGTGGTCAATGCTGCTATCACGAGAGCGCAACCTATCGCATTAACGGGACTAGCGGCAATGATGGGTGCGTTTTTTATTCTGGATGACCCGATATTTAACGGTTTGGCCATTTCCTTGATTTTCGGAATCTTGGTATCTACCGCCCTAACCTTGGTGGTAATACCCCTTCTCTACTTCGCAGCCTACCAACATCGTTTAGACCGAATCGTCAAAGCAACCCACTAATAAAATAAAGGAATGGATATGACATCTTGGCAATTAGTACGCGTAATAGCAGGTACTTTCATTTTGCTTTCATTGGCCTTCGGATATCCAGGTAGCCCATGGTTTATTAGTGAATGGTTTTTGGCATTCACGGCTTTTGTTGGAGCAAATTTACTGCAAAGTGGCATCACGAAGTGGTGTCTGATGGAAAGCATTCTGCGTAAATTGGGTTTACGGGCAGGCACTTAAATGAAACTTTGAAGGAATATATGAACTTCGCACATACAGTCAAACGATTTGTAATAGCAGCCATCATCGCTTTGGCGCTGCCGGGATCGCCGGCTACGGCAACTAGTCTATTGGACATCTGGAACGAAGCCCAGCAACTGAATCCTGAATTTATAGCGAGTCGCTATGAGCAAATGGCCGGGGAGAAAAGGCGCGATCAAGGAACATCGCTATGGCTTCCAAACGTCAACCTGACCGCCATGGCCGGCAGCATGAGCTACAACACCTCCGTAAGCGGTGCTCAATTTTATGCACCGGGCATGGGGACGTTTAATGGAGCTAATTTCAATACTTCCATTAATAATGGTTTTGCTAGCCGGTATCTACTGGCAGCAACCCAGCCAATTTACAACCGCGAACGCCTATCCCAAAGCCGCCAACTCAATATGTCTGCTGATGCCTCAACTTTAGGTATGCAGGTAGCTCAGCAAAATCTCATGCTATTGGTTGCCGAGCGGTATTTTGACGTATTGTCTGCAGAAGAAACATTACGGCTCTTAAAAAAACAGGAAGCAGCCATACTCAGCACCAAATCCGAAATTGAAAAACGATTCAAGCTAGGGGATGCCAGCCAAACGGATGTACAAGAAGCGGCTGAACGCCTTGATAACGTTAAAGTGAAGGCACTGGGTTCTGAAACCGATCTACAGATTAAAAAACTCTCCCTACAGGATTTATTTGGCAGTCCAGTAAGTACCAATAAATTAAAAATGGCGCTTAATGCGAATAACTTGAATTTGCCCAGCCTTGATACTTATCTGGCCAAAATGAAAGTACAAAATTCCCAATTGCGAATGCTGGCGGTTCAACAAGATATCGCCAAAGAAGAGATTGCCAAGTACGATGCTATCTCATCTCCCCGGGTGGATGCGATAGCTCAATCGGCAAAAGACCAATTAAATGGCTCTGGCAATTTTGGATCGGCAAGCAATACCAACACGAACAATTATCTGGTAGGCATCCAGTTATCCGTTCCGCTATATACCGGCGGATACCGAACCGCAAAACAGGAAGAGTCGCTATTACTTTTAGAAAAAACCAAGGCGGAGTACGAAAAGACATACCAGAATCTGGAAAAGACATTAAGGGTTATTTGGTTTTCCTTGGCAAGTTCTAAAGAAAAGATTAATGCCTTAAGCAACGCACAGAAAACTGGACAAGCCAGAATCAACTCAACCAAAAATGGTCACGCCGTTGGATCAAGAACGACAATGGAGCTCTTGGGTGCCGAAAGCGATTCCGTTTCTACAGATCATGCCCTGTATATGGAAAGGATTAATTTCATCTTAAATCAATTACGTCTTGCTGCTCTTACTGGCGATATTTCTGAGCAAGATCTCAAATTGGCGAATGCCTATCTTGATTAATTTAAACTTGGTTAGACCGGTTTTTTGCCCATAGTGGGCGATTTTCAAATTAACTGAGATGACGACCTTTATAGGTAAATGGGATAGATTGGTCAAAATTTAAAAAAGGGTTTTTGAACAAATATGAGGATGGAATTAAGCGGCAATAAGCATTAATTTTCAATCCTTCTAAACGGGGTGCTTGCTTCAAGTTCTTTGACGTATATTTTCATTGCATTACTTTCTTCATTCAAGAACTGGTCTATTGCATCAGAAAAACGCCGATCGGAAATCCAATGAGCGGAAAATGTTTGGGTTGGAATTAATCCTCTGGCAATTTTATGTTCACCTTGAGCTCCGCCTTCAAATACTTCAATTTTGTTTTGAATGCAATACTCTATTGCTTGTAGATAGCACGTCTCGAAATGCAGCCCACTTATAAATTCCGTGCATCCCCAATAACGACCATATAAACAACCTCCCCCAAGAATATTGAGCGCGCTAGCTATCGGCTTTCCATTTAATAGAGCAACAATCATCAGCATTGACCCTGGAGATATTTTAAGATTACGTTGAAAAAAATTGTGTGAAAGATAGGGTTGTGAACTATGCTCGGCATAAGTTTTGGAATAACAATGGTAAAAATAATCTAAATATTCATCGGTAATTTGATTTCCATATAGCCAGCTAAAAGACACGCCAGATTCAGTAATCTTTTTTCTAGCTTGACGAATCTTCTTCCGTTTTTCATGATTCATGCTGGATAAAAATTCATTGAAATTTTGGTAATTGTTGTTATTCCAATGAAATTGAACTCCCTTCCTGATTAAATAACCCGCCTCTCTTAACGATTGAAGATCAGATTCCTCCGGGAAAAGAACGTGGAGTGAAGAAATACCCAGATTTTTCGTGTATTGGATAGCGGCCTTAGCAAGGGCTGATTTATCATGATGCGTTTTTGCAAGAAGTCTTGGTCCGCTAACGGGGGTGAACGGAATGGCGACAACGGCTTTTGGATAGTAAGGCAATCCAAATCTTTCATAGGCTTCGGCCCATGCGTAGTCGAATACGAATTCACCTCTCGAATGCGTTTTTAAATACAGTGGAACAGCTCCAACCAGCTCCTCATCCCTACGCAACAGGATAAATTGTTGTGTCCAGCCAGTCTTGGTGGTAGCGCATCCGGTATCGGCTAGCGCTTTTAAAAAGCAATGCTGAAGAAATGGGTTTAATCCCGCCAAGGCATTCCAATCATCCACATTAACATCGTTAAGTGAATTAACAATCTCTAAACTTTCCATGAGGGTCTTATTTTAATGATTTATTGTTTTAACTTTCCGCCAAAGGTATTATTTTCATTAATTAGAACAAGAGTCAAAGAGATCATCAAATAAAATTTGGGGAGCATACTTCCCATAAAAGCGCCAAAATCAACTTAATGAATTCAAAACCAAACAAATTAAAGCTCCAGGATGGATCCAATTCATTGTTGGTTGGAGATAATGAATCCGATTCTCCATGTATTGGCATTTGCTCTACGCTATATGATGAAATCTGCCAAGGATGCGGCCGCACCCTAGTCGAGGTAAGCAATTGGGTATTCATGACTCCCGAGGAAAAATCAATCGTTTGGGAGCGCATTCGTTCAGAAGGCACGGCAATGCGATTTGCACGAAAAGAAAGATGACTTAAAAGAAGGTTGCTAACCGGTTAGAGCTTGACTTCGCAAATATTCTTCGTAGGTTCCTGAGTAATCCGATACAGTTCCATCCATTTTTACTTCTAAAATTCGGTTTGCCAATGCTGAAACAAACTCGCGGTCATGAGAAACAAAGATGAGTGTGCCCTCATACTTTTCCAACGCAATTTGAAGGCTCTCAATTGACTCCATATCCATATGATTAGTGGGCTCATCCATTGCCATCACATTGTATTTTTGCAGCATCAACTTACCCCAAATCATACGCCCTTTTTCTCCACCAGAAAGGACCTTGACCGATTTACTAATGTCATCACCTGAGAAAAGTAAGCGCCCCAATGTTCCGCGAATAACCTGATCATCATCTCCGTTATAACGCCACCGATTCATCCAGTCCATTAAATTCTCATCATTTGGGAAAAGTTCGCTAGTATCTTGAGGCATTACTCCTACATTTGCATTCTCGGCCCACTTAACATCGCCGCTATCGGCCTGTATTCCATCAAAACGTTTACTCAAAATGGTTTTCAGAAGCGTTGTCTTACCAGCTCCATTTTGACCAATAATGGCAATTTTTTCACCCGCTCGAATACCGATCTTAAAATTCTTGAAAATTACCCGATCGTAAGCTTTGGTAAGTGCATTGCACTCTACCGCCATATTGTGTAATTTTTTTTCAGATTCAAAACGAATGAAAGGGTTCTGCCTAGAAGAAGGCTTAATTTCGGTAATTTCAATTTTTTCCAATTGGCGTTGGCGTGAAGTAGCTTGACGCGCCTTAGATGCATTTGCAGAAAATCGACTAACGAATGCCTGTAACTCAGCTATTTTTTCTTTAGCCTTCACATTAGAAGACAATTGTTGTGCCCTTGCCTGAACTGAGGCAAGCATGTATGAATCGTAATTTCCCGGATATACCTTCAGTGTTCCAAAGTCCATATCAGCCATATGCGTGCAAACTTCATTTAAGAAATGGCGGTCATGGGAAATGATGACAATAGTGCTATTTAATTCGTTTAGGATATCTTCAAGCCAATGAATGGAGTGAATGTCCAAGTTATTTGTTGGCTCATCAAGCAATAAAACATCTGGATCCGAGAATAAAGCTTGCGCTAGCAAAACTCGAAGCTTCCACCCTGGAGCTACGTTACTCATTGGTCCAGTATGCTGCTCTATTGGAATTCCTATTCCTAGAAGCAGTTCACCAGCCTTTGCTTCGGCTGTATAACCACCATACTCTGCGTATTTACCCTCTAACTCGGCGGCATGCATGTAATCTTCATCTGTAGCATCTGGGTTTGCATAAATTTCATCACGCTCGACCGCTGCCCTCCACATCTCCTCGTGCCCCATCATGACAACATCTAAAACACGTTGGTCCTCATAGGCGAATTGATCTTGACGCAATTTTCCAAGGCGGATACCGGTATCAAGGCTAATATTGCCGCTGGTGGGCTCTAGCTCTCCGCCCAGTATTTTCATGAACGTGGATTTACCACAGCCATTAGCGCCAATTAGGCCGTATCGATTACCACCGCCAAATTTAACGGAAATATTTTCAAACAGGGGTTTTGCCCCGAATTGCATAGTGATATTGGATGCTGACAGCACAGGTATTTTCTAACTTTCTGTAAATCTAAAAAAATGACCAAGGGGAATTTTTACAAATTCTGGGAAGGTTGATATTTTAACGGTCTTCTGACAAGATAACCGAGATAGAGATGAAAAATACGCTTATTTCGCCAATTTTAATTGCCCATGAACCCTGCTGAGCCAGTTTTTTACTACTTTAAAACGAGCGGCCAAAAGAACAAAGATAATTGCGGCATAAATTGAGACTGTCGATAAATCGTTTTTCCCAGCTTTATGCCACCAATAATGCAGAATAACCGAGCAAGCTATTACATAGACCAAGCGATGCAGCAAGGCCCATTTTCTCCCTAACCTCTTCTGGGAAAAATGATTTGACGTCATTGCTAAAGGAGTTAATAAAACAAAACTTAAAAAGCCCATAGAAATAAAAGGGCGCTTAACAACATCTCGCAGCATTGCAACCAAATCTAGGTTTTGATCCAACCAAAGCCAAATAGCAAAATGCAAGGAAGCATAGAAAAATACAAACAGGCCAAGCATGCGTCGCAATTTAATCCAAATACTCAACCCCGTAAGCACCCTTAATGGGGTCATCGTTAATGTTAAACAAAGGAACACTAAGGCCCAAGTTCCGGTAGATCGCGTAATAAATTCAATTGGATTTGCCCCCAGATCTCCATCAAAACCCAACCATATCAAGCGAATTAAGGGTAATAATGAACAAAAAAATACTAAGGGTTTTATTAGATACATGGATGCCTAGAAATATTTCTTTAAATCCATCCCGGTATACATGCTTGCCACTTGACTTCCGTAACCATTAAAGATTTCAGTCTTAATCTTTGGAGAAAAGATTCCACGACCATCGCCAATACGCCTTTCGTTTGCCTGGCTCCAGCGGGGGTGGTCCACCGAGGGATTTACGTTCGAATAAAATCCATATTCCCTGGCAGCAGCTTGATTCCAGCTGGTCACAGGCTGTTGATCAACCAGTCGAATTTTTACTATTGATTTGGCACTTTTAAAGCCGTACTTCCAAGGAACCACAATTCGAATAGGCGCCCCACTTTGCTTCGGTAATTGCTCACCATATAAACCTAAGGTTAATAGGGTTAATGGATTCATTGCCTCATCCAACCGCAAGCCCTCTCTATAGGGCCAATTTAATACCGGGTCTGAAAGCCCAGGCATTTGTTTGCGATCAGCCAAGGAAACAAACTCAACAAATTTTGCAGATCCAAGTGGCTCCACTTGCGCTAATAACCTTGACAAAGGATACCCGTCCCATGGAATTACCATTGACCAACCTTCCACGCAGCGTAAGCGATAAATGCGCTCTTCAATCGGAGCCAACTTTAAAAGATCGTCAATATCAAAACTCATTGGTTTTTTTACAAGGCCCTCAACAGACAAAGTCCATGGCCGAATTTGCAAGGTCCCCGATCTTAAAGCCGGTTCTGCCTTATCCGTCCCAAATTCATAAAAATTGTTATAACTGGTAACATCTTTATAGCTAGACAACGCTTCTTTTGTTGAATAAATTGAATCGGTTGTGGTTTTCAGTTTTGCTCCACCGTAAGAAGCCGTTTCAGCAAATGCCTCTCTCGAAAACCAGGTTGCCAGCGGCAAGCCAAATGCACCTGCTGCTGCATTCTTTATTAATTGACGACGATCCTCAAAAATCTCGCGGGGGGTAATTTCACTTTGTTTAATGCTTGTATCAACGTATCTTTTCATAACTTAGACCTTTATCCTAAATGGATTGAAATTGGTGTTAATGTCATAGTGATCCTCGCTCTCTTTTTTCTTAAGAAAACTTACCGCCAGATATGTTAATGGAGTAGCCAAAACTTCCCATGCGGTTTTTAAAAAATACTGCACTAGCGCAACCTGCAATATGGTTTCTAATGGCCACACTCCATAAAATGCCGATAAATAAAAACATGAAGAATCAATTAACTCTCCAGCCGCAGTAGAGCCAATAGTGCGCATCCACAAATATTGGCCATTTGTCCATATTTTCATTTTGGCCAGCACAAAACTATTAATGAAGCTACCAAGCCAAAATGACAGCATGGAAGCCAATGCTATTCTCCAAGAATTCCCAAAAACGGTTTCCATGCCATGCTGATAGTTGGCCATGTATTCGCCCTGAGTAACTGGCAGAGCAATTACCACTTGTGCCATAACCGCGGCAAAAGCCAGAGCAGAAAATCCCGCCCAGACCGCTCTTCGGTCGTAAGCATAACCATAAACTTCGGTCAAGATATCCCCAAAAAAATACGAAATGGGAAAAAATAAGATTCCGGCCCCAAAAACGACTGGGCCTAATATAGGTAAATTCAAGGTTGCAGTCTTTCCGGCACCTATAAAATTTGAACAAAGCAAGACCACCACGAATGCAACTAACAGCAAATCATAATAGCGGTATTGACGTTTCATTGCTTTAAAATGGAGAGTAATTGCATTGGGATGAAGTCTTAATAGCGGTGGATAATGGACACAGAATATCTTGATTTAAGAAAAATTACCGAAGACCATATAGGATTCAAATACAACAATGAGTAAACCAATTTTTCAATGGGAAGACCCCCTGCTTTTGGATAGCCAATTAAGTGCAGAAGAACGCATGGTAAAGGATGCTGCCGCTCAATATGCTCAGGGTCGCTTGGCGCCTCGAATTCACGAAGCATTCCGTAATGAAACCACCGATCCAGCGATTTTTCGCGAAATGGGCGAATTGGGCCTTTTGGGGATCACAATTCCCGAAGAGTATGGTGGAGCAAACCTAAATTACGTCTCCTACGGATTGATTGCTCGCGAAATTGAACGGGTTGACTCAGGCTATCGATCGATGATGAGCGTTCAATCCTCGCTCGTCATGGTGCCCATTTATGAATTTGGAACAACTGCGCAAAAACAGAAATACCTGCCTAAGCTTGCCAGTGGTGAGTGGATTGGTTGTTTTGGGCTTACCGAGCCCAACTACGGGTCCGATGCGGGTGGAATGATAACAAGGGCACGCAGTGTTCCGGGTGGATTCTCCCTCAGTGGATCAAAAATGTGGATATCAAACTCACCAATAGCGGATGTTTTCGTAGTTTGGGCTAAAAATGATGCAGGCATTATTAGGGGATTTATTCTTGAAAAGGGAATGAAAGGCCTTAGCGCTCCAAAAATCAGTGGGAAAATGGGCTTGAGAGCATCCATCACCGGCGAAATTGTCATGGATGAAGTATTTGTCCCTGCGGAAAATGAATTCCCGGAAATAAGCGGGCTTAAGGGGCCGTTTACCTGCCTTAATTCTGCGCGATACGGCATTTCTTGGGGATCACTCGGAGCGGCAGAGTTTTGTTGGCATGCTGCACGTCAGTACACCTTGGATCGCAAGCAATTTGGCCGCCCATTGGCTGCGAATCAACTTATACAAAAGAAATTGGCCGATATGCAGACGGAAATTACGCTTGCCGTACAGGGCTGTTTAAGGCTAGGACGCATGAAGGATGAAGGAATCGCTTCGCCTGAAATCACCTCCATTATGAAACGCAACTCCTGCGGAAAGTCCTTAGAGATAGCCCGCATGGCGCGAGATATGCACGGCGGCAACGGTATTTCCGATGAATATGGGATTGTCCGCCACATGCTCAATCTTGAAGTTGTCAATACCTATGAAGGAACGCATGACATTCATGCCCTCATCCTTGGGCGCGCCCAAACTGGAATTCAAGCCTTTAGTTAAAAACCCTAGATCCCAAGAATGGCCTTTGCCGATGAAGTAAAAGCTTTATCGCCGTGATTCATTAATTGAATTCGTCTGCCCGAATCGTATTTTGGAAAATTTTTAAAAATTGATGCTTTGTATGCGGGATCATAATGATGAATTAAGATTTCGTTAACAAATTCCGTAAAATTCTCAGATCGAGCAACGTTAAGCCATTTATTTATTACTAGCTTGCCATAGCGAGATGTAAGCAGGTTCAATTTTCTCTCCAACTCATCCGCATCGGCCAAAAAATGAGAATACTCAGAAATTAGCCAAGAAATGCGAGTATCTATATTTGTAATCAGCTCAATGCAGCTTCCACTTCTGATTTTCTCCATTAAAGCATCTGGAATATGTACACTGCCCACCTTTTTACTTTCGGATTCAACATAAACCGGTTTGGTTGGATCCAGGGTACGCAACGCATTCCAAAGAGCAGTTTCAAATCCTTTTTGACTTGGCTGATTTTTATGGGGGTCGCTACCCAAAACTGAGCCTCGATGAACCGCCAAACCTTCTAAATCGAGAATTTGAGCCCCAAGCGAACGAAGTTCATGGAGAATTCTTGTTTTGCCGCAACCAGTCATCCCACAAATGACTTGAAATGAAAATTGTTGAGCATATTTTTCAAGATCATTGATTACCAAGCGGCGAAACCCTTGGTATCCTGACTCAAGTCTCTCAGCCTTCCAGCCGATACGAGTCAAAATATGCGTAAAGGCTCCACTTCGCTCACCCCCACGCCAACAATAAATTAAAGGGCGCCATTCCCTGGGTAAATCAATAAGAGAATCTTCAATATGATTTGCGATATTTCTCGAAACCAATGCGGCACCAAGTTTTTTTGCGGCAAATGGAGAAACTTGCTTATATAAAGTGCCGATCTGTGCCCTCTCTTGATTATTGAGGACGGGAAAATTTAATGCGCCAGGAATATGGTCAATGGCGAACTCATCTGGAGACCGAACATCGATAACAACATCAAAATCCTTTAACTCAGAAGCTAAATTTTCAATTGGAAACAATTGGGGCGGATAATGTTGCAAATGCACCTCTAGCGTAGTTTTTCAAGAACATCATTTGGCCAGGGGCAAGATTTATTTTTAATTAAATCCACCCAAACCATTGTTGCCCCTCCTGCTGCGCAAATAACTTCAGGCTCAGTGACTATCGCCATAAGATTAAAAATGTCAACGCTAGATTTGCCAACATTTCCCACGTACGTCTTAATTAACAGCTCACCGGGGTAATTTACCTGCTTATAAAAATTGCAAAATGCATTAACTATCAGCACGGTTTCCTTATCTGGGCTTACGCTATAACCAAGAGAGCCAATCCATTCAACTCTAGCTTGCTCCATATAGCGAAAATACACGGCATTGTTAACATGCCTATATGAATCCATATCGCCCCACCGGATTGGCATGGTCATCTCATGTACTTGTTTTTTATCGTCTGGAATTTCAATGCGCATAATTTCTCAATAACAAATTTGTAAATCCATTAAATATCTTCAAGTCCATCTCGATAGAGCAAAAATACTTGATCCATTTGCAGTGCCATGCTGACATCTAAATGCGTAATAGCGTTTGCACTGTGAGTAGTTAAAGTGACATCAACTTTATTCCAAATATTTAACCATTCCGGATGATGATTCATGCCCACCGCAATAGAAGAGCATTGAACCATAAATTGAATGGCCTGTTCGAAATCATTAAAATGAAAGGAGCGAAACAATGCATCTCGATCATTGATAACTCTCCAATTTGGAATCTTGCTAATTAATTGAGCGCGATTGGCAGACTCTAACGGCTTTATCATGATCGTGCAACGAAGATCTGAAGAGATTAGCTAACTTGGAGCGCCAATTGGTATAAATTTGTAGAGCGTGCACCAGAACGGCAAAATGCCAGAATAGGACTTGGCAAGGTTTTGAGTAAACAGGCCATTTCTATTACCTGTTCCTGAGTTAAGGATCCACTCACA
>CAIKFU010000018.1 GCA_903826775.1 uncultured beta proteobacterium
AACATCAAGTTTTGTTATGCATAAACCTGTTAAGCCATTAATTTGGATCGAACGTTTTAATGCTGCCGCATCAAGCCACCCCGTTCGGCGAGGGCGCCCTGTCACAGAACCAAACTCTTTACCAACCTCGGCTAATCGTAGACCAACTGGATCTTGTTTATTTGGGTTATCGTGATCATACAATTCGCTTGGAAACGGGCCGGCACCAACTCGCGTGCAATATGCCTTAGTAATACCTAGGACGTAGTGCAATGAAGCCGGACCAACTCCAGAACCCGCTGCAGCATTACCAGCAACGCAATTGCTAGATGTCACGTATGGATATGTTCCATGATCAATGTCTAATAATGTGCCTTGAGCCCCTTCGAATAATAGATTTTGCCCAGCTTGTTCAGCGGCATATAGAGCACTGGAAACATCAACCACCAAAGGCTTAATTCGATCTGCATAGGACATGGCTTGATCAAGGGTTAACTTAAAATCAACCTTATCTGCCCCATAATAATTGCTTAACATAAAATTGTGATATTCCAAGTTTTCGCGCAGTTGTTCAGCGAATTTCTCAGGGTAAAATAAATCCTGTACACGCAAAGCGCGGCGAGCAACCTTATCCTCATAAGCAGGTCCAATTCCTCGTCCTGTCGTACCAATTTTTGCCTCCCCTCGTTTTTTTTCACGGGCAAGGTCAATAGCTACATGATAAGGAAGTATTAGGGTTGCAGCTTCAGAAATCCGCAAACGAGAACATACATCTAATCCAGCAGCTTCAAGCTCCCCAATTTCTTTAAATAAAGCCTCTGGAGATAAAACTACTCCATTTCCGATATAGCAAACGACATCCTTATGCATTATTCCAGACGGAATCAATCTCAGAATTGTTTTTTTATCTCCAATAATTAAAGTATGACCAGCATTATGGCCACCTTGAAAACGTACAACAGCCTGAGCATGATCGGTCAACCAATCTACTACCTTGCCTTTTCCTTCATCACCCCATTGGGTTCCAATAACAACAACATTACGACCACGAGACTGACTCTGTTGAGACATAATTAAATCCAAATGAAAATTAAAAAATAATTGGTTTGCAAATTGCTATTCAATTCATTTTGCAACTTCGCGAGCACGCACTTCCCACAAACCATCTTGCTTAACTAGTTCACGACTACACTCATACTCGGCAGACATGACTTCTGATCCGTCTAACGTTTGAATAACGATCTCACCAGAATTACGAAGCTCGCTTATTTTTAAGGCCAAATCCAACTCATCAATCCATGGTGCAAAAATTGCCGACTTACGAATACTTATGGGAGAAAGATTGGCTAAAGTAAGAAGGTCAAGAGAAAATCCAGTTGCTGGACGTGGCCTTCCAAAAGCGCGGCCAACATGATCATAACGACCACCGCGAGCAATTGGCTGAGGCAGTCCTTCAACATAAGCGGAAAACATAATACCGCTATGGTATTGATAGCCCCTTAAATCAGCTAAATCAATACTCAACTCCACAGACTGAGGTAATTTAGAGGCAGCTTTAATTAAATGCTCCAACTGAGATAATGAGTCGATCACTAAAGGATGTTGCGGTAATTTCATGCGTGCTTTTGATAAAACTTCATCACATGAACCATTTAACTCAGTCAAATTCATTAGGGCCTCACTGACGCAAGAAGGCAGCGATTCAGTAAAGGCGATTAAACGAGGACGATCTTTAGTTTGCAAAAGCAAGTATAAAAACTCAATATCTTCTTTAGGAATTGAGCTAGCCTCTGGGGTTGTTCCCAAAATTCCCGAAAGCACACCAGCATGGCAAAGATCCAAATACACACGATCTAATTTAGCCAATTCCAGGGTACACAGTAAAAGCGAAAGGGCTTCAAGGTCAGCCTTCCAGTCTGGACAACCATAAATTTCGGCGCCTAATTGCAACTCTTCTCGTGCAGAACTTCCGATTGGGGTTCGAGCATGCGCAATCGATCCAGCATAACAAAGTCGGGTTACTCCTGAACGGTTTAATAGATGCGCATCGATTCTAGCAACTTGAGGGGTGATATCTGCTCGCAGACCCATAGTTCGCCCTGAAAGCTGATCAACCAATTTAAAGGTTTGCAAATTTAGATCTGAGCCAGTACCAGTTAACAGCGAATCTAGAAATTCCAATAAAGGAGGGGCTACTAACTCATAGCCGTATGATTGATACAGACTTAACGCAGCTTGACGCAAGCTTTCGACCTTGCGCGCCTTAGCCGGCAATACATCAGAAAAATCCTCAGGAAGCAGCCAACGATTCACGATTAAGATTACTCACTTTTTATGCAAAAACTTAAAGAATTCACCATTTGGCTCAACAACCATAATGTCTCTTTTATCTTTAAATGAATTTCTATATGCTTCTAGGCTTTGATAAAACTGCGCAAACTGAGGATCTCGCCCAAATGCCTCTGCATATAAAGCGGTTGCCTTAGCATCCCCAACACCCTTGATTTTTTGAGCATCGCGATAGGCCTCAGCTAAGATTACGTCACGTTGACGCTCTGCATCTGCACGAATTTTATCCGACTCCGCAGCGCCTGTTGATCTTAACTCATTCGCAACACGCTTCCGCTCTGCTTCCATGCGCCTATAGACTGAATCACTGATTTCAGCCAATAAATCAACACGTTTCAATCGTACATCAACGATCTCAACCCCAATCTCAGCAGCGTCATCGGCAACCTTTTTTCGAATCCCTTGCATTACTTGCTCACGTTGATCAGATATCAGCTCGCGAACTGTTCTTTTAGTAAATTCCTCATTCAATGCAGAACGAACTAACTGAGTTAAGCGATCTTCAGCTAATCGCTCATCACCTTTAAAACTAATAAAAAATTTACGAGGGTCAACTATTCGCCACTTTACATAAGAATCTACCAATAAATTCTTTTTTTCAGCAGTAATAAATCGCTCGGCCTCTGGATTATCTATAGTCAAAATTCGACGGTCAAAGAATCGAATATTTTCAAATGGGGCGGGAAATTTTAACTGCAAACCCGGATTTTCTATAACGCGCACGATTTGACCAAAAGAAAAAACAACGGCAAATTTTCGCTGATCAACAATAAAAATACTAGATGAAAGCGCGTAAACCAAGGCGCTTAAAGCGGCAATAGAAATAATTAAGCGATTAAGATTCATAATTTAACGGGAATCCCTATCGCGGCTTCGAAGTCCATCACGCTTATCAACAGATCGATCAGATGCACCAAAGTTTATGGATGAAGTTGAGTTTTGAGGAACCGTTAAATTGGCTCCTAAATTTGGCGCCACACCGGTAGGACCTCCAATCGTTACTGATCCAGATGGTGTTGGAGATTGACTGCTCAGCGCAGGATTCCCTGTAATTTGAGAACTTTCGGCACTAACCTGCGAAACAATCTTATCTAGAGGCAAATATAAAAGACTATTGCTTTTAGTAGTATCAACCAAAACTTTGGTTACGTTGTTATACATTTCACGCATGCTATCTATATACATTCGATCTCGCGTTACTTGAGGAGCTTTGGCATATTCAACTAGCACTTGCTTAAACCTAGTTGCGTCGCCTTCAGCTGTTGCAACTACGCGAGCCTTGTATCCCTCTGCCTCCTGTATTAAGCGCGCTCCAGTCCCTTTAGCGCGAGGAATTATATCGTTTGCGTAAGCTTGACCTTCGCTCTTTAACCGTTCTTGATCCTGCCCGGCCTTTACAGCATCATCAAAAGCAGCTTGCACCTGTTCTGGGGGCTGAACATTTTGAACCGTTACGCTTGTAATATAAATTCCGGTTTTATAGCTGTCCAATATTCTTTGGATTGAACTTGCTAAATCAATGGCAATTTTTTCTCGGCCCTCATAAAGAACAGTATCCATTTTGCTGCGAGCAACAATTTCCCTGACTGCTGTTTCAGCGGCTTGAATAACTGCCATATCGGGATCGCGATTGTTAAACAGATAATCCGTAGGATCTTTCAATCGATACTGAACCGCAAAACGCACATCAATAATATTTTCATCCTCAGTCAACATTGAAGAATCTTTTTGATTCGTGGCCTTAATCAGCACTGGTCGACCAACCTCAACAGACCGTACGCCAGACAGGTTCACCACCTCTTGAGATTGAATTGGCCACGGCATGCGCCAATTTATTCCTGGCCTTGTTGTGTAGTCATACTTGCCAAAGGTTAATATGACTCCAGCCTGCCCTTCTTGAATAATAAAAAATCCACTGGCTAGCCAGGCAACTAACATAATGGAGACGGCAAAATAAATGCCCGTCTTAGTGCTAAATGGATTGTTGATTTTGAACGTATGCAGTCCGCCGATATTTGGACGCTGCCCACCCCCTGCTGCATTCCCACCACCGTTACGCTTATCGCTACCGGGATTGCTCGAACCCTTTTTACCGCCAAATAGACTTGTTATCCGATCGTTAAAATCGCGCCATAACTCATCTAAATCCGGCGGTCCATTGGAAGGTCGGTTATCGCCAGCAGGTTTATTTTCTGAAGTTGGGTTGGGAGCATCAGCTTCGCCTTTCCCTGGGTTTTGGGAATCGCTCCCTTTTGCATCTTTGGAGCCGTCGCTCTGATGACCATTACCCCAGCCCGGGTCATTTACCGAGAATATTTCGAGAAATTTACGCATCATTTGGTGAATAGTTTCGGTTGGGGATCGGATTAAATTCTGAAGAATCGGGTCTATCGGTCAAAGGAGCCAAAAAATCTTGCGCAACCATTTGCTTCTTAGCGCGGTTGTGCTCGACCCTTATTCTATCAGTCATTACAGAGTACTCAGCTAGTACCAATCTCAATAATTCCAGTCCTTGCCCTGACCGGGCAGACAAATACACCTTATTAGGCAAACCTTCAATATCTCGCTCAATGATTGGTCCTTGAACAAAAGTTTGGGGCATCAGGTCGATTTTATTCATAATTTCAATACGGGGGACATCGTATGCTCCTATTTCCCTTAATACCGACTCTACTTCAGCCTTTTGCTCATTTGACACCGGGCTACATGCATCAATCACATGAAGAATCAGATCTGCGTGAATAGTTTCATCTAAAGTTGCTCTAAAAGCCTCCACAAGCTGATGAGGTAAATCGCGTATAAATCCGACAGTATCAGAAATAACAATAGAACCCGCTTCAGCCAAATGAACCTTACGTGAAGTAGTATCAAGCGTAGCAAAAAGCTGATCAGCTGCATAGCTTCCTGCCTTTGTTAAAGCATTAAACAGGGACGATTTTCCAGCATTGGTATATCCCACCAATGAAACCGAGAAAATTTCTTTCCGGTTTCTTGCGCGACGCTGAGTCCTTTGTTGACGCTGTAATTTATCCAATTCCGACTCAAGCCGCTTTGCTCTTGTAGCAAGCATTCGCCTATCAAGCTCCATTTGCGTTTCTCCAGGGCCGACACGCAATCCAATACCGCCCTTTTGACGCTCCAAATGACTCCAAGCCCGAACCAAACGAGACATCCGATAACGAACTTGAGCCAATTCAACTTGCGTTTTTCCAACATGACTTTGCGCACGCTGGGCAAATATATCTAAAATTAATCCGGTTCTGTCCATAACATGCCGGCCAAGATGGCGTTCTAAATTTCTTTGTTGGCTTGGGGATAATGGATGATTAAAAATTGCCAACTCCGCTTCATTTTGCTCTAAAACCCGCTTAAGCTCATTGGCTTTTCCCGATCCAATGAATAACGCCGGATCAATTCTCCCCCCTTTTCCAACTATGCTAGCTATTGGATAGGATCCGGCACTTTGAACCAAAAGGCTCAGCTCCGCCATGCTATCCGCAAAATCAGCGCGTCCAGTATCCACACCAACAAGCACGGCTCGAACAGCCTCTACTTCAGTTTTATGCAGAAGGAACGTCCTCATCCATACGGAAAGTAATTGCTCTTGCTGGAACTATGGTTGAAATAGCATGTTTATAAACCATCTGAGTTACCGTATTACGCAAAAGCACAACATATTGATCAAAAGACTCAATATTGCCTTGCAACTTAATCCCATTTACAAGATAAATGGAAACGGGAACATGTTCCTTACGCAGGGCATTTAAAAAGGGGTCCTGAAGTAACTGATTTTTATTGCTATTCATACTGCTCCTTGTTCATTATTGGATTTAGGGAGTCTTGCTTTTTTTCAATATACGTACTGAAACAGGTATTTGGGCTGATTTGACGAAAATCAAGTCCAAAAACGAGTTTACAGGTTAATTATCGCTTTTTCCCCTTGCTTTCATCAATATAAGGATTCTTATTGGTGCGCATTTCAATTCTCAATGGAGTCCCTCTTAACTTGAAAACCTCACGAAAACGACCCTCCAAATAACGTTTATAACTGTCAGTAACACCACTTAGCGCACTACCATGGATGACCACAATAGGAGGATTCATTCCACCTTGGTGGGCATAGCGTAATTTTGGGCGACCCATACCAACTCGCTTTGGCTGTTGATGCTCAACAGCCTCAGCAAGGATTCGTGTCAATCGTGGCGTTGGCAATTTAGCCATGGCAGCACTATAGGCAGAATCAACATCTTTAAAAAGTTCTTTAAGACCGGTGCCTTTTTTTGCTGAAATTGGATGGACATTGGCAAAATCCAAAAAACGTAACTTCTGGGTTATTTCAAGACGACAACGTTCTTTTACATAGGCATCAAGACCATCCCACTTATTCACAGCCATGACCAAAGCTCTCCCCGCCTCGACAATAAACCCAGCAATATGAGCGTCTTGCTCTGAAATATCCTGCTGTGCATCCAACATCAATATGACCACATTGCAATCAGCAATAGCCTGCAAAGTCTTAACAACTGAGAATTTCTCAATCGCTTCAAAAACTTTCCCACGACGCCTAAGACCAGCGGTATCAACCAAAATATATTGCTTGCCATTACGCTCAAAAGGGACTTCGATAGCA
>CAIKFU010000019.1 GCA_903826775.1 uncultured beta proteobacterium
AAATCGTCATTATTGTTTTTTTCGTTGTGTAAATATTTGCATCCAATATTTGCGCTGGTCTCTAGAAAAAAATTATTTTAAACATACAACTATTTTAAATTTAAAAAAAAAACTAAAGAAATTTTAAAAATGAAATTAGGGATTTTGGGTATTGGACGAATGGGCTCAGCGATTGCTGAACGGCTTTTAGATTGTGGGCATACCTTAACTGTTTGGAATCGGTCTCCGCAAAAGGCTGCTAAATTAATTGAGAGAGGCGCAACCCTTGCTGTCTCTCCAATTGATGTAGTAGAAAATTCCGAAATAGTTATATCAATTCTGACCGATGCAAAGGCCATCGAAGATTGTTATTGTGATTTATTAAAAAAACCTTTGAATGGAAAAACATTTATTGAAATGAGTACTGTTAGGCCTATAACCGAGCAAAATTTGGCTAAACAAATTCGTGCGCAAGGCGGGGCGATTGTTGAGTGTCCGGTTGGGGGTACGGTTACTCCAGCTCGTGAAGGAAAATTATTTGGTCTGGTTGGTGGAATCGCACAGGATGTGGATCGAGTGAGGCCTATCTTAGAACAAATGTGTAGGCGGGTAGAGCATGTTGGAGAGGTGGGTTCTGGAGCCAGTCTTAAGCTTGCAATCAACTTACCGCTTTTGGTTTACTGGCAGGCCATAGGAGAGGCGTTGGCGCTTGCTCAACCAATTGGTTTGGATCCAGCTCGACTTTTGGATATTCTGTCCGATACATCGGGTGCGCCGTCTATTTTAAAGTTAAGAGCTCCTGCTATTGCGTCTTCATTGAAGGGTATAAAAGGTGGTGGAGCCCATTTCAATTTGGATTCAATTCGTAAAGATTTGCGAACGATGATTGAAGAGGGCGAAGCTTTAGGCTATCAATTACCACTTGCTTCTTCTACATTAACTGTCTTTGATCAGGCATCTGCAGGCGGTTTAGGTGAGGGTGATGGAACGGAAGTGGCTGCATGGTGGCTTAAGGCATCATGCAAGAAGTAATTCAATTTATATTAAACGGTAAAGAGCAGGCGATTGAGCTCGAGCCAAACGAAAAATTACTGTATACCTTACGCAATATTTGCAACGAAAAATCAGTTCGCTTTGGTTGTGGCAGCGGAAATTGTGGAGCCTGTACGGTTTTGATTGATGGCGTACCCGAACAATCTTGCAATATTTCAAACTGGGCTATACAAAATAGGGAAATAGTCACTTCGGCGGGACTTGAGATAGATCGTGTAGGAAAGGTGGTAGTTGATGCATTTGTTATTGAACAGGCTGCTCAATGCGGTTACTGTCTTTCAGGTATTGTTATGTCGGTTACCGCCCTACTAAAAATGAATGAAAGCCCCAGTCGAGACGACATAAATAAAGCGTTATCACGCCACCTATGCCGTTGCGGTACTCATATTCGAATTTTGCGTGCTATAGCCAGGGCCGCTTGCAATCTAGGGGCAGGTTAATAGATGATGGGGAATCCAATTAATAAACAGGCTATGCCTTCGAGCATTCAGAAAAACCCTCGATTGGGACAGTGGCTGGGAATTAACTCCGATGGAAAAATTGCTATTTATAGTGGTAAAGTTGAATTGGGTCAGGGAATTCGAGCCAGTCTCATTAAGATTGCATGCGTACAGCTTGGAATAAACCCTTCTCAACTACTTTTTACAGCAGGCGATACATCCAACTGCCCAGATGAACTTTATACAGCGGGTAGCCAATCTATTGAAGTTGGCGGACTTTCCTTGGCTTTTGCTTGTAATGAATTTCGACGCCTTTTTACTCAAATGGCTGCAAAGTATTTATGCGTTGAAGATGCGAAGATCGCAGTAAAGGATGGAAAGTTTTATGGTGACAATCCGGTTCGGTCTGTTTCATATTCTGACTTAAGTGATCAGGTTTCGTATTCAGATCATCAGTTGGATCAATTTTGGTCTGGTCAGGCCTTCAACCTCATTAATCATTGTCCCGATTCAGACTCTTATCGACGTGATGACATACTGAAAAAAATAAGTAGTGGCGCTTATGTCCACGATTTGGAATTGCCGAAGATGCTTCATGCTCGAATATTGCGTGGTCGTCACTATTTAGCGATTCCAAAGCATGTTCAAGAAGAAAATATACGTGCACTAAAAGGGGTAGAGATTTTTTTTAGAAGTGGAAACTTTATTGCAATTTTAGGAAAAAATGAGGCTCATTTAGTTGAGGCTTATGAAAAAGCAGTTGATTTGATCGAATGGGTCATAACTGATGCATTGCCAAGAGAGTGTGAATCGAAAAACCTCTTGCCAAAACTTCCATATATAAGCTCTCTTCCAATAGCTGTGGGTACTAAATCAGAAGTTGCTCTGAATCATACGGCTCAATACTCAAGACCATACTTAGCGCATGCTGCAATTGGTCCAGCTTGTGCGTTAGCAAAGCCAAGTTGTGATGATGATCCTCTTACGGTTTGGTCTCATACCCAGGGGTCTCATTTTTTAGGTAGGCAAATTGCTAAAGCTCTAGATCTCTCTGAAGATAAGGTTCGAATTATTCATCATCCTGGACCGGGTTGTTACGGGCATAATTCTGCTGATGATGTTTCTTTCGATGCTGCCTTATTGGCGCATAAATTAAATCTCCCAATTCGTGTTCAATGGATGCGTCAAGATGAAATGTGTGTAAGCCCGCTTGGATCTCCTGGTTTGGTTAAATTGCAGGCCGGTTTCAGTAAAGACGGAGAAATTGCTTCATGGATGGCTGAGGTTTGGAGTCCAACTCATATTTCTCGCCCTGGTTGGGGCGAGGGTGTAAATTTATTGGGAGCATGGAGTATTGATCCTCCGTTTTCAAAGCCTCCAACTAGTGATCCCGCCTTGCCTGCTGGCGGTGGTTTACGAAATATTCGACCTTATTACGATATACCTTCGCTTGAAGTTCGCCATCATTTTATAAGCGATTCTCCATTGCGGACGTCCGCTTTGCGCTCATTGGGAGCACATGTCAATATATTTGCAATTGAGTCCTTTATTGAAGAGTTGGCTGAAATTGCTAAAGTTGATTCAATTGAATTTCGTTTACGTCACTTAAATGATGTTCGTGCAATAGATTGCATCCAATCTGTTGCACGAATTGCGAATTGGGCTGAGCGTAAAATGGGCTTACAAGAAAAACAGGAGGCTCGCGGTTTAGGCGTTGGGTTTGCACGATATAAAAATAGTTCAGCATATTGTGCAGTTGTGATTGAGGTACAAATTGAGAATGAGATTCGTGTGTCGCATGTATGGATAGCGGCAGATGCTGGGGCGATTATTCATCGCGATGCATTGCTTAACCAAATTGAGGGCGGAGTTGTTCAAGCTTTGAGTTGGTCTTTAAAAGAGCAAATTTGTTGGGATGAGGGTGGAATTACCTCTAAATCTTGGGACGAATACCCAATACTTAATTTTGATGAAGTTCCGGAATTGACGGTTGAATTGATTGAGGGTTCTACCGATATCAGCTTGGGCAGCGGTGAGTTAGCTTGCGGTCCGGTTGCGGCAGCATTAGCAAACGCTGTTAGTCATGCATTGGGGATTCGTGCACGCCATTTACCTCTAACCCCTGATCGGCTGGCAGCATTGATTAATGAATCAGCTTGATGATATATAGCCCAGCAGATCAACCATCATTTTTTTAGTTGATCTGCTATAAAAGCTTTAACAGCTCTTCTGGCCTCATCAGTTTGAATGCTTTTTTCTGCAACCCATTCATGTTCGCTGCCTTCAAATAGAAGGTATTTGCAGTTACCACCAGAGGCGTTATAGGTAGCACAGAATTTTTCTTGCGTCACCGGGAGGACATTGTCATCCAATGCACCTTGCATTATCAATAATGGCGGTAAATTTACCACTTCTTTTCTATCTAAAATTTCCTGTGGGCTTGCTTCATGAATTGATTCAAAAGGTTTAAAATAATTGGTGTTATTAGTGACCATCTTTTCACGGTTTTTTGCTAGCGCATTTTGGTATCGGGCATAAGGGTTGCTAATCGGAGATCGGGTGGCAACATAATCGACTTTAGCATTAATTAATTGGTTTGATTTAAGGGGTATAGAGTTATAACGAGGATCATTAGGTCGCATTCCTAGTAATTCCGCAATATGACCACCGCTAGAACTTCCGTAGACACCCAGTTTAGAAATATCCCCATTCCATCTTTTTGCGTTTATTTTTAGCCAACGAACGCCATAATTGGCGTCCTGAACATTGGCTGGGTATGGCAAATCTATTGCAGATGTCAAGTCGATAGCAACTACTAATACCCCGCTTTCAGAAATAGCTCGGTCCATTGGCTCTTCCGCAAGCCGGTCTTTATTATTCCACGCACCTCCATGTAAATCTAAAAGTGTTGGAAAGGGTCCCGCTCCTTCAGGTTGATATATTCGCGCCATTAATTGTCTGCCACTTGCGTTTGTTCTATATTCGACCTCACTCACACGAATGTTGAATCGTGCATTGGGGTTGTACTTAATATGAGCGTCTGCCGCTAAAGATAATGTTGAAGAGGTTAAGCTGATCAACGCTATGAGTAGAAGTTCAAATTTTCCAAAGAATTTATTAAATACTTGTTTAAATATAGTCATTACTTGATGATCTTGCATTAGAATCCTTATTAATTTCACTGGGTTAATTTTGATCCGAGTGGTTTATCGAGGTTTATCCTGAAATTTTTTTGCTGTTTAGAACTTCTGGCTAGCTTACTGCAGTTTTATTTATATACTTCATTTTTGGATTTATAGTAATCCAAAACTGTTAATAAACAAGAATCCTTCATTCAACTCATAATGCAATAATATTGCAGATATCTTTCAGTAAAGTAAATAAATTCAAAGTAATGTATGAAAATAGAATTGAAATAAAAAACAATGCAAAATCCAATTCTATTTGCTTTTGGATCCATGATTTTCTATGGGCTTGCTGACTGGCTCTATAAGCAGGTTGCTATAAAAGGGATTAAACCGCATCACTTTATGGCCCTACAGGCTACATTTTTTATGCCAAGCATTTTCACTTTTGGCTATTTTTCTAATGATTTACACTTTGACTTGTCATATCTTTTTGGTTTGGGAGCAGGCTTGGGCCTGTTTCTGGCGTTATACAATTTTTCAATTTCATTGAACGAGGGGGCAGTAAGTATTGCGGCACCAATTTTTCGCCTAAGCTTTATTTTTACTGTAGTTCTTGCTGTTATAACCCTCAATGAACCAATTAATTCTTTAAAGATTGCTGCATTTCTTTTATGCTTTGTAGCAATATGGTTGTTGCTTGGAAACATCCTTATTTTTAAAGAAAAAAATGGAATGCCATATGAGTCCCATATTTCCAAAAAAGGATTATTTCGCGTTTTACTTGCTACCTTTTTTATGGGATTAACCAGTTTTATATATAAACTTGGAATATTGGCTGGAGGCACCCCAATTTCTGTTGTTTGTGGGCAAGCGACAACATTTTTTCCGTGTGCTTATGGTTTTGCACTTGCGCGCGATAAGGGTTTTACAGTCCCCTTAAAATATTGGTATTTCGGTGTAGCGGCTGCATTTACTCAATTGGCTGCACAAATCTTATTGTTGAAAGGCTTGATAAATGGAGAGGCAAGCGTTTTAATTCCTATTGCTCAAATGGGTTTTGTTATAACTGCTATATTGGGCATAGTTTTTTTAAGAGAACGCTTAACAATGTCAAAGGTATTTGGATTATCTGCAACTGTACTAGCGTTTGTATGTCTTGCTTTAAGTTAAGGACTTAGTTTTTATAGCTATGCATTTCAATTTTTTGTTTTGAATTTTGAATGCGTATTATGAATTGCTTTATTTAAATTCTGCTTTCCTCTTGTAGATCCTATAATCATTTAACGTTTACGCTTTCATACAGTTCATTTTCAACAATTGAATACAAATGCCGAATTTAAGTAAATTAAAACATAACGTCATCGGTTTCACTATTGCTGATTTAGCAAATGAATTTGATATAACTCATCGATCTATACGGTTTTATGAAGACCAAGGCCTTCTTTCTCCAAAGAGAGTAGGAAAGGGCGCCCAAACTAGGTTGTATTCAAACGGCGATCGTACCCGTTTAAGATTAATCCTTCGTGGAAAAAGATTGGGATTTTCTTTATCTGAAATTAAAGAAATTTTAGATATAGATTTATACAATAAACCTGATGGTTCCACGCTACAACTACGTCGATTCATTGAAACTCTTAAAAAACATCGCGAGTCATTAGAACGTCAAATGAATGATTTATTGGATCAATTGAATGAACTTTCCGCTCATGAATTGCAATGTAAAAATTTACTTTTAAAAAAGAATATTAAATAAATTGTCTTATTTTTATATTCAACTCAGTTTATAACTCATTGTTTTTTAATATTTTTTTATACTCAATAATTTTCTACTTGACGTTAACGTAAACGTAAAGTAAATTTGCAATAATATTCATTAAGTTAAGGTTAATGATGATTTCATTAGAAAAAAGCGTTGCTATTAAAGAAAGCTTTGCTAAACAGGGTTTGATGAAGACCTTTAACGCTCAGCTTGATGATGTCATGCAAGGGAAAATTGTTATTTCTATGCCATACGCAAATAAAATATCTCAGCAACATCAATTTTTCCATGGCGGTGTTATAGGGGCTTTGGGCGATTCGGCTTGTGGTTATGCAGCTTTAAGCATTGTTCCGGAAGGGGAGGCTGCCCTAACTGCTGAGTACAAAATAAATTTGTTGGCGCCAGCTGACGGAGAGCGGTTAATAGCAGTAGGCGAAGTATTAAAGGCCGGTCGAACTTTGATAGTTTGTCAAGGGAATGTGTTTATCGAAAAAAATGACGTTCGTAAATTGTGTGGAACGATGTTGATGACAATGTGCGTAGTTAAAAATCTTGGACATTTATAAAGGGTCGTTATGAATAGATTACCAGGTTTGAATTTCTATCTTGGAGAAGATATTGATGCATTGCGTGAAGCTGTTTATGTATACGCTCAGGCTGAGATTGCTCCAAGTGCGGCTCTAATAGATAGCTCTGATCAATTTCCAATGGATCAGTGGAAAAAGATGGGTGATTTAGGCTTATTGGGCATTACGGCTGCTGAAGAGTTTGGCGGTGCCAATATGGGATATTTGGCTCATATGATTGCTTTAGAGGAAATTTCTAGGGCATCGGCATCTGTTGGGCTTTCATACGGTGCACATTCCAATTTATGCGTGAATCAAATTTGTCGAAATGGCACAGAAGAACAAAAAAAACAGTATTTGCCAAAGTTGATTTCTGGTGAGTATATTGGTGCGCTAGCGATGAGCGAGTCTAATGCAGGCTCTGATATTGTGAGTATGAAATTAAAAGCAGTAGAAAAAGATGGATATTTTATTTTAAATGGCAGCAAAATGTGGATCACTAATGGACCCGACTGTAATGTGTTGGTTGTATACGCCAAGACAGATCCAAATGCAGGATCTAAAGGCATTACCGCATTTATAGTTGAAAAGGACATGCCGGGATTTTCAGTTGCCCAAAAATTAAATAAATTGGGGATGCGGGGTTCGCATACTGGAGAGCTTGTTTTTAACGATGTTAAAGTCCCATCTCGAAATATTTTGGGGTCGGTTGGCGGAGGTGTTCGAGTATTAATGAGTGGTCTAGACTACGAGAGAGCTGTTCTTGCCGCTGGGCCTCTTGGCATTATGCAAGCTTGTATGGATGCTGTTATTCCATATATTCACGATCGTAAGCAGTTTGGCCACTCAATAGGCGAGTTTCAATTAATACAAGGCAAAGTTGCTGATATGTACACTACCTTGCAAGCTTGTCGTGCCTATTGCTACGCTGTAGGTAAGCAATTGGACGCCCTAGGATCCGAACACATTCGCCAGGTTCGTAAGGATGCAGCGGGGGTCATTTTATATACGGCCGAAAAAGCAACCTGGATGGCAGGCGAGGCTATTCAAATCTTCGGTGGTAATGGCTATGTAAATGAATATCCCGTTGGCCGATTATGGCGAGATGCTAAGTTATATGAGATTGGCGCTGGAACTTCTGAAATTCGCAGAATGTTAATTGGGCGAGAGTTGTATTCCGAAACCGTTTAAAAGAGAAAGACTTAAGTATGCCCAAGCTTGAGACTAAATTAAATACTCGAAGCTCAGAATTTATTGCCAATGCTCGATTGATGCAATCCGTTGTGGATGATTTAAAACTTAAAGTTGCCCAAATTCAATTGGGTGGCGGAGATGGCGCTAGAAAAAAGCATACTGATAGATCCAAGTTATTGCCGAGAGACAGAGTTCAATTATTGCTAGACCCAGGAACTCCATTTTTAGAATTTTCTCAGCTGGCTGCATATAGAATGTATCCTGAAAAATCAGGTGAGGATGCTGCTCCAGGCGCTGGGCTGATAACAGGTATTGGCTCTGTAGCAGGTCAAGAATGCGTCATCATTTGCAATGATGCTACCGTTAAGGGCGGCACATATTTCCCCTTAACTGTTAAGAAACATTTACGCGCCCAAGAGATAGCAGACCAAAATAATTTACCTTGCATCTATTTGGTGGATTCTGGTGGCGCCAACCTTCCGAATCAAGACGAAGTATTTGCAGATCGCGATCATTTTGGCCGTATTTTCTTTAATCAGGCGAATATGTCATCAAAAGGTATTCCGCAGATTGCAGTTGTAATGGGTTCATGTACTGCTGGAGGTGCTTATGTTCCAGCAATGAGTGATGAGAGCATTATTGTCAAGGATCAAGGCACCATCTTCTTGGCTGGCCCTCCATTAGTTAAAGCAGCCACAGGAGAAATCGTTAGCTCTGAAGATTTGGGTGGTGCTGATGTGCATACTAGGCTTTCTGGGGTTGCTGATCATTTTGCACAAAATGATGCCCATGCACTGAGTATTGCTCGTAATATCGTGAGCAATCTGAATCGCAAAAAACCTGAGCCCTTATTGCGCATTAAGTCTAAGCAACCTTTGTTTTCAGAAGATGAGTTATACGGAGTCATTCCAGTGGATACCCGAAAGCCATATGATGTTCGAGAGGTGATAGCTCGTATTGTGGATGGATCTGAACTTGATGAATTTAAAGCAAGATTTGGTACTACTCTTTTAACGGGATTTGCGCATCTTGATGGCTATCCCGTAGGAATTATTGCAAATAATGGCATCTTATTTTCAGAAAGCGCTCTTAAGGGAGCTCACTTTATTCAGTTATGCTGCCAGAGAAAAATTCCACTAGTTTTTCTTCAAAATATTACCGGTTTTATGGTTGGACGTAAGTACGAAAATGAAGGTATTGCTAGAAATGGCGCCAAAATGGTTACTGCGGTTGCCACTGCTCAAGTGCCTAAATTTACGGTGGTCATTGGAGGCTCCTTTGGGGCAGGTAATTATGGGATGTGTGGAAGAGCTTTTAGTCCAAGGATGTTATGGATGTGGCCTAACGCTCGAATTTCTGTAATGGGTGGCGAACAGGCCGCAAGTGTTTTGGCGACAGTTCGTCGCGATGGAATAGAGGCAAAGGGTGGAAAATGGAGTGCTGAAGAAGAGGCAGCATTTAAAGCGCCTTTAAGACAGCAGTACGAAACTCAAGGACATCCTTATTATGCTAGCGCCAGACTTTGGGATGATGGCATTATTGATCCAAAAGACACAAGAAGGATTTTAAGTTTGGCAATCTCAGCCAGCTTAAATGCACCCATTCCAGAAACGAAGTTTGGCTTATTTAGAATGTAAAGCATCTAAAGGTTTAGAAATGACTTCACCCGCAAAATACACTTCTTTGATTTTAAATATCAACCGATCTATTGCTACGGTAACTTTAAATCGGCCATCTCTTAGAAATTCATTTAATGAAGTGCTTATTTCAGAATTAACTAATGTGTTTGAGGAGCTAAGCAATAACGCTGAAGTTAGAGTGATTGTTTTAGCTGCTAGTGGTATTAGTTTTTGTGCCGGCGCAGATCTAGGGTGGATGAAGGCGATGGCCTCTTTTAGCTACGAAGAGAACTTGGCAGATGCCGAGCTTTTGGCTAAGATGCTTAATACCCTTTATCGTTGCCATATACCGATAATTGCCCGAGTTCAAGGTGATGCCTATGGTGGTGGTGTTGGGTTGGCAGCGGTATGCGATATTGTTGTTGCAAGCAACAATGCTCATTTTTGTTTATCTGAAGCGCGATTAGGGTTGTTGCCAGCAACCATTAGTCCTTATGTTATTAGGGCTATGGGGGAGCAAGCATCTCGTCGCTATTTTATTACCTCGGAAAGATTCTCTGCCTCTGAGGCTTTTCGCATTGGATTTGTGCACGTATTAAGCGAATCCGATGATTTGGATATGCAGGTAGACCGTATTTGCCAAGCTATTCTTCAGAATGGTTCTCAGGCAGTCGCAGAATGTAAAAGGCTAGTACAGGATTTTTCCAATCAGGCAATTGATGTCAAGTTGATTCAAGATACAGTCAAGCGAATTGCTGACATTCGAGGTTCTGATGAAGCGCAAGCCCGCATGAAGTCATTTTTGGAGAAAAAATAATTGTTCACCAAAGTACTTATAGCCAACCGCGGTGAAATCGCTTGCCGAATTGCTAAAACCTGTCGCAGCTTAGGAATTAAAACTGTTGCCGTTTATTCGGATGCTGATAAAGAAGCTCTGCATGTTCAAGCATGTGATGAAGCTATTTTTATCGGCGGATCCGCTCCTAAGGAAAGTTATCTTCTAGGTAATCAAATTATTGAACAAGCTATAGCTTGTGGCGCTGAAGCGATTCACCCTGGTTATGGCTTTCTTTCTGAAAATGCAGATTTTGCTCAGGCTTGTGCAGTAGCCGGTTTGGTTTTTATAGGACCGCCTGCAACTGCAATCATGGCAATGGGATCCAAATCCGCCGCGAAGTCTTTGATGGAGAAGGCTCAGGTCCCTTTAGTCCCTGGGTATCATGGCGATCAGCAGGAGTTCAATTTTTTGCATAAGCAGGCGGATCAGATCGGCTACCCTGTGCTGCTAAAAGCTTCAGCTGGAGGTGGCGGCAAAGGAATGCGCATTGTGCAAGACAGCTTTTCTTTTGAGGAAGCATTAGCATCATGCAAGCGTGAGGCAATGACTAGTTTTGGTGATGATAAGGTATTGGTAGAAAAATATTTAACTCGACCAAGGCATATTGAAGTCCAAGTATTTGCAGATAAACATGGTAATTGTGTTTATTTATTTGATCGTGATTGCTCTGTTCAGCGTCGTCATCAGAAAGTTTTAGAGGAGGCTCCAGCACCCTGTATGAGCTTGGAGCTTAAGCAAGCAATGGGTGAGGCAGCAGTTAACGCCGCAAAAGCAGTTAATTACGAAGGTGCTGGAACTGTAGAGTTTATTGCGGAAGCTGATAACGAGGGTCAGGCGGGTCAATTTTATTTTATGGAGATGAACACACGTCTTCAAGTGGAACATCCAGTAACAGAAATGATTACCGGTCAGGATTTAGTAGAATGGCAACTTCGAGTTGCTGCTGGTGAGTCGCTCCCACTCATGCAGCATGAGCTTAAGGAGCATGGACATGCCCTTGAAGCTCGAATTTATGCAGAAAATCCTGAGAATCAGTTTCTTCCATCGACTGGTACTTTGTTCTCTATGAAGATGCCTAAAGAAGAACGTGGGATAGTCAGGGTTGATACAGGAGTGCGTGAAGGGGATATCATCAGTCCTTTCTACGACCCCATGATTGCAAAACTAATTGTATGGGGCGAGGATCGGCCAACAGCACTAGCTAGAATGGCAACAGCCTTAGCGCAAGTCAATATAGTGGGGCTATCATCCAACGTTGCCTTTCTCGGCCGCTTGGTTAAAAACGAATCATTCGTTAAACCTAATTTGGATACTGGACTAATTCCTCGATATGAAAGCGAGTTGTTACATGCTGATACGCAGGTGGATTTTGAGAGTCTCGCGTTTTTAGTTGGAGGTCAATTGTTGGCTGAGCAGAAAGCACTCAGTGCTTATTCCTCTGAAATTAATTCGCCTTGGCAAAAAAATGATGGATGGCGAATGAATGGATCTTGCAATCGAGCGTTTACGTTCACATTGGATGATGCCCACCAATTACATATAGCGCACTTAGATTACTTCCGGAATACGCTCTCTTATAACGGTGAAGTGAAGCGCTTTACTTATAGTAAAGACTGTGAAATGCTGCGAATAGGATTAAATGCAAAGCGATCGACTGCTTGTGTCATTATAGAAATTATCCACCCAGAAATTATTCATTTATTTCGTGATGGCAGGCATCAAAAATGGCACTACCTAAACCCTCTAGAGCTTACTCATAATGAAGAGGATGGTATTGGAAAGCTAACGGCACCAATGCCTGGTAGGGTGGTGTCTATCCGAGTTCAAGTTGGTGATCAGGTTAAGATGGGGGACTCATTATTAGTTGTAGAGGCAATGAAAATGGAGCATACTATTACCGCCCCTATTGATGGAGTAATCGCTGAAATTCTCTTTGCCGAAGGCGAACAGGTTAGCGAAGGGGATCAATTAATTATTTTTGTAAGCTCTACATAAATAGAGTTGCCAATAATGAATAGTTCTGCATTCTTACCTAAAAAAGTAAAGATAGTCGAGGTAGGGCCTCGTGATGGCTTGCAGAATGAGAAGGAATTCGTGGCTCATGAGATTAAAATTTCTTTAATTGATCAACTATCTTCCGCTGGCTTTTCTAATATTGAAGCAGCAGCTTTTGTATCGCCAAAATGGGTGCCACAAATGGCGGGAGGTGAAATCGTGATGGCTGGAATACGGCGATATCCAGGAACTATTTATTCGGTTTTAGTCCCCAATCTTCAAGGTTTTGAAATGGCTCTTGAAGCTTCTGCTGATGAGATTGTAATTTTTGGGGCTGCATCTGAAACTTTCTCCCAGAAAAATATTAATTGCAGTATTGCCGAGTCCATTGAGCGCTTTGTTCCAGTAGCAAAAGCTGCCATAGATCATGGTATGCGTGTGCGCGGAAGTATTTCTTGTGCTTTGGGTTGTCCATATGAGGGGCATATTGATCCTGCGAGAGTGGCAGTGTTAGTTCAGCGTATGGCTGATTTAGGGTGTGTAGAAATTGATATCGCCGATACGATTGGTGTGGGCACCCCCAATAAAGTTAAGGCAGTGTTTGAGTGTTTAAGACAAATACTACCAATCACTACTTTTTCTGGACATTTTCATGACACGTACGGTCAGTCACTCGCCAATATTTACGCTGCCATGGAGTTGGGGGTGAGCATTTTCCATTCCTCTGTAGCCGGTTTAGGTGGTTGTCCTTATGCAAAAGGGGCAACAGGTAATGTTGCAACTGAAGATGTTCTCTACCTGCTTGATGGGTTGGGGGTTGAGACTGGAATTGACTTTGAGAAGGTGGTCAGAAGCGGGGAATTTATCTCGAAAGCTCTGAATAGGCCAAATGGATCAAAAGCAGGCAAAGCTTATCTTGCTAAGAATGCTAGTCAGGCGTAGGTTCTAGCGTCTTCGATTAATTTTCCATCAGTTGGAAGGAAATTGCTGTTTTCAAAACATACTTTTGCTCTAAGTTTGGTAATGTCTCTTGTTGATTGGACGATGGCTTTATTCAAAGCGTCTAAATCAGATGAGGCAACGTCCTCCAATTCACAATGAATAGTCATTACTTCGTTTCCAATATTTCCACTCACAATAACGCGGGCTTTATTTATCTGAGGATGCTTCTTAATAATTTCTTGAACTTGCCCTGGATGAACAAACATTCCTTTGATTTTTGTAGTTTGATCTGCTCTACCTAACCATCCTTTGATGCGTATATTACTTCTGCCACAGGGCGAAGGGGTAGTTAATGATTCAGGATCAATTGCTGACAAATCGCCTGTGCCAAAACGAATTAAGGGGTAGTCTTTATTAAAAACAGTAATCACCACTTCGCCAGTCTCACCAAGGGAAAGTGGTTTTATTCCATTTGGCTCAACAATTTCTAAAATAATCTCTTCATCAATAATCATGCCAGATGTAAGTTGCGGAGATTCATAGGCAATTAAGCCGACATCGGCTGTGGCGTAGGCAGAGGTCACCACAATTTTGCGTGCTTGAAACCAAGTTCGGAGGCTAGGTGGCAACGCTTCACCAGAAACAACTGCTTTGGTGATGCTGCTTGAATCTAAGCCTAACTCATCTGCTTTCTCAAGAATAATCTTAAGAAAGGAAGGGGTTCCTGTGTAGGCACTAGGGCGAAGAAGGGCAACGGTTTGGGCTTGTAGCTCTGTTTGCCCTATACCTGCAGGAAAAACGCAACAGCCTAAAGCATGTGCACCACCCTCCATCATCCAAGCTCCAGGAGTGAAGTGGTAAGAAAAAGTGTTATGTACTATATCGCCAGGTTTAAACCCAGCTGCACGAAGTGATCTGGCTAAGCGAAAACTATCTAACCCTGATCCTTGTGGCTCATAAATTGGACCTGGAGATTGAAAAATGCGTTTTAGTTTACTAATGACGGTAGCATTCATACCGCCAAATGGCGGACTCATCTTTTGTTGCTCGCTTAAATCTGATTTTCTAGTAACCGGAAGATTGGCTAAGGACTCTCTAGATGTAATTTTACTTGGGTCAATATGAGCAAATAGACGATCAAAATATTCAGTATGTTTTTTTGCGTACTGAATTTGTTCTGGTAGCTGATGAAAAAGAGCGTTTTCCCTTTCCTCATGTGAACGAGTTTCTAATTTATCTAAAATCATGGCGTATTATTATGAAAGCCAACGTTTGCGTCGGCGGTAGGATTTAACATCTTTGAATGACTTGCGTTCTTCATCATTATTTGCAGAAACGCCCAAGTAGAACTCTTTGACATCTTCATTATTTCGCAAATCTTCTGCAGCGCCATCCATCACTACACGGCCATTTTCTAAAATATAGCCATAATCGCTATACCTGAGGGCGACCATAGTGTTTTGTTCTGCAAGAAGAAAGCTAACGCTTTCACGTTTATTGAGGTCCTTAACAATCTCAAAAACTTCTTCAACGATTTGAGGTGCTAGGCCCATTGAAGGCTCATCTAATAAAACCATTTCTGGTTTAGCCATCATCGCTCGTCCAATTGCGCACATCTGCTGCTCTCCGCCAGAAGTGTAGGCTGATTGAGATTTTCTGCGAATCTTCAAACGTGGGAAGTATTCATAAATCTTTTCTAATTCTTGCCTCACTTGGGCATTACTGATTTTTCGGGTATAGGCTCCAGTCATCAAATTATCTTCAATCGAAAGATGGGCAAAACAGTGGCGTCCTTCCATTACCTGGATAACGCCACGGGTTACCAACTGATTGGGCGATAGCTTATCAACCCGTTCATTTTTATATTGAATACTGCCTTTAGTGACATCCCCTCTTTCTGCCGCCAATATATTAGAAATTGCTTTAAGGGTGGTTGATTTACCAGCGCCATTTGCGCCTAATAAGGCAACAATTTTGCCTTTAGGCACCTGAAGTGAAACACCTTTTAAGACCAGAATAACGTGGTCATAAATTACTTCTATATTGTTGACGGAAAGTAAAGGAGTCATTTTTATATAAAGATGAATTAATTCTTAAGGCATGCAGGGGTAATATTTTTCTCTTTAGCATATTCTCGTGCCGATGCTTTGAAGAGTGGGTGAATGAGATTTTTATTGCCCTCAAGCCAATCAGAGACCAACGTCCACTTTGTGCCATCCCATTGCTGAATTTTAATTTTTCCAGATCCCTCATGGTTTTCGCACGAAGTTTTAATTTCTGGCAAAAGGCCCGTTGCACCTAGAGCAGTTAAGCGAGCGTTGTTAACATTGAGATTTTCAAAGGCCCAACGCATTTGCTCGCCAGTAATCGGCTTACCCTTACCATATTTGTTTTGGGCTAAGCGATCCGCCTCAACTGTAACAATTGCCGCAGAAACACCGCGGTTATAGAGGATAGTGCCGATCTTGGCTTTATCAGATAGATTTCCTTTTCCGGCCCCATAGACAACCTTTTCAATATCGGCGATTAGGGGTACATTTTTACCAGACACGTTCCAAGTAGCGCTCATGTAGCCTTTGGCTGCATCACCAGCTGGAATTACGTCTTCCTCAGACCCGGCCCACCACGATCCAATAATTTTGTCGCGGGGGAAGCCTACCTTTTGAGCGGCCTTTAAGGCTGTTTGATTCATAACGCCCCAACCCCAGAAGATAACGTAATCCGGGTTTTCTTCACGAATCTTTAACCATTGCGCACCCTGTTCATTTCCTGGGTGTGCAACTGGAATTTCAGTTAATTTGAAATTGTTTATCTTGCTCTCCGCCTCGAGTGCAATGATGGGCTCTTTTCCATAAGCTGAATCATGGTAGAGGTAGACAATTTTCTTGCCCGCTAATGAACCTCCATTTTTTTGAGACAAAAACTTCACAATGGCTGAAGCTTGCATCTGATAAGTTGTTACTAATGGGAAAGCATAGGGAAATACAGAGCCATCAACTGCATCTGTACGGCCATAACCCATCATGATAAGTGGCACCTTATCTGTCTGAGATTTTTCTAGAACAGCATATGAGATGCCGGTCGACATGGTGTGAATAGCCGTACCTTTTGAGATTCCGGATTTACTTTTGAGTCGTTCGTAACACTCAACGCCCTTAGCGTTGTTGTACTCAGTCTCACATTCTTCCCATGCGAACTTAACCCCATTGACGCCACCCTCAGAAAGGTTGACGTAATTAAGGTAATCTATGAAGCCCCCGTAAAAGGCTTGACCATTTTGACCATAAGGCCCCACCCGATAGCTCGGAATAGAAATGAATTGATCTTCAGCCACCGCCTGTAACGGATAGATAAAAATCAGTGACGTTAAGGCAGCAACAATGGTTGCGCCAAATGATGTTTTAATACTTTTCATTTTGATACCTCCTTGAAAAAGCTAGTTAACAATATTGTCCCGTTTTTGGGTTTTTGAATACAGGGTTTTCATCTACTAATGCGGGAAAGGCCAAAGTCGTAATTTTTCTTTTCCAATTTGCCAGAGCCTAGCCAATCCGTGGGGCTCCACAATTAAGAAGAAAATAATTAATGCTCCAAAAACAGCTAGTTGAATATGCGAAATGGTGGCGTTACTAAGCGGTAGGTGTAATAACTTCGAAATAAACGGCAAAAGAATATCTAAAAATATGGGTAGTAGCAAAATAAATCCAGCGCCTAAGAAATTGCCCAAAATACTGCCAACACCACCAATGATGACCATAAACAAGATTTTGAATGACAATTCAAGAGAAAATCCATCTGGCTCAACGGTGCCTAGGTAGCAATAGGCATATAAGGCGCCAGCAACGCCACAATAAAACGAACTAATCGCAAATGCCAATAGTTTTGTTTTCATTAAAGGAATACCAATTACTTCAGCAGCAACGTCCATGTCCCTTACGGCCATCCAAGAGCGACCGGTCGATGACCTAACTAGGTTTTTGCCTAATAGTGAGAGTCCAGAAACGATAAATAACACTAGTAAATATTTTGTAATGGGGGTGTCGAATGTAAACCCAAATAAAGTGAGGGTTTGTGCACTAATCACGCCTGAAGAGCTGTTATTAGAAAACCAGGGAAATTTAGTTAGGCACCAGACGACAAAAAATTGCGCGGCTAAAGTTGCTACAGCCAAATAAAACCCTTTGATTCGTAAAGAGGGTAAGCCGAACAATATCCCAACTAGTGCGGCGCTTAGCCCCCCTAAAAAGAAAGAGATAAAGAACGGAATTCCCTCGATTCGCAATTGAAAATTGTAGCTTGCAAATGCGCCGACTGCCATAAATGCGGCAGACCCTAGCGAGAGTTGACCTGCGTATCCTGTTAAAAAATTAAGCCCAAGTGCTGCCAAGGAAAAAATTAAGAAGGGAATTAGGATGGCATTAATCCAGTATTCACTTGCAAATAGTGGAACACCAACCGCTGCGACAAAAAGCAAGATCATCATTCCGATTCTGTCTTGAAGAATTGGAAATATCTGACTATCGGATTTGTAAGTGGTCTTAAATTGACCGGCTTCACGGTAGAGCATGGTTATTCCTTAAACTCGATCAATATGTTTGTCGCCAAATAAACCTTCTGGCCTGATAAGCAAGAAGAGGAGGGCAAAGATATAAGGAAACCAGCCTTCGATGCCGCCAAAGTTTCCTCCAAAAGCATCTTGCAAGACTGGGGGGATGTAAATTTCAGCTAATTTTTCGGAGACGCCAATGATGATGCCCCCGACAATTGCTCCTGGAACAGAGGTAAATCCACCCAAAATAAGAACCGGCAAGGCTTTTAGTGCTGTTAGTGAGAGGGCATACTGGACTCCGTTGCGTGAACCCCAAAGTAATCCAGCAATCAAGGCGACAAACCCAGCTATTCCCCAAACAATCGCCCAAATGTGCTCTAAGGGGATACCTAGAGAGAGCGCTGCTTGATGATCATCGGCTACAGCGCGTAATGCACGACCCACCTTGGTGTATTGGAAAAGTAATGCAAGTCCGATCACTAAAAGAACAATGATTCCCGATGAAAAAAGATCTAGTTTCGAGATTCCAATGCCAGTTAGGTCCATTACAGATTGAATGGGCTCATCCACAATTCCTAAATTAATTGGGCGCACTTCGTTACCAAACAAAATTGGTGAAAGACCATCCAGAAAGAAGCTTAAACCAATTGTTGCCATAAACAAGGTAATGGGGGGTTGATTCACCAACTTGCCGAGCACAAACTTTTCAGTACAAATGCCAACAATCACCATGAATGCGAAAGCGGCAATCACCGCCAACCACATAGGTAAACCTTGGTCAATGAAGCTTACTACCGCAAGAGCGGCTGAATATACCATTGCGCCTTGGGCAAAATTCAGAACACCAGAAGCCTTAAAAATTAGCACAAATCCAAGCGCAACTAATGAATACATTAGCCCAGAAAGGATTCCGCTAATCACGATTTCTAGAAAAAATTTCATCCCTGATTTCCTTTTTTTTCTTTCATCTCTATGCTTAGTGGCTCGTACCCAAATAGGCGCTAATAACCTCAGTATTATTTTTAACGTCATCAGGCAATCCATCACCAATTTTTTTCCCGTAATCAAGCACTACGACCCGATCGGAGATATCCATGACAACTCCCATGTCATGTTCAATTAAGACAATCGTGACGCCATATTGCTGATTGACTTCTAAAATGAAGCGACACATATCCTGTTTTTCTTCTACATTCATTCCAGCCATGGGCTCATCCAATAATAGGAGAGAAGGTTCTGCAGCTAAAGCCCTAGCCAATTCAACCCGTTTTTGCAGGCCATAAGGCAACTTACCTACAGGAGTCTTGCGGATATGTTGGATCTCTAAAAAATCAATTACTTCCTCAACTTTTTTACGGTTTAATTCTTCTTCGTTCCTCGCTTTGCCGACCCACAAAGCATTACTGATAAAGCCGGATTTCATTTGCGTATTTCTACCCGTCATAATGTTGTCTAATACAGACATTCCTTTGAACAGGGCAATATTTTGGAATGTTCTAGCAATACCTTGGCGAGCAGCTTCAGCGGGATTCATTTTCTTGCGCACTTCACCGCGGAAATAAATATTTCCCCATTGAGGGTGATATACCCCGTTAATCACATTGAGCATGGAACTTTTGCCAGCCCCATTTGGCCCAATAATGGAGCGGATTTCATGTTCACGAACATCAAAAGAAATGTCTGTAAGGGCTCTGACGCCACCAAAGGAGAGGGAAATATTTTCTAAGCGTAATACGGTTTTTGGGTCCGTAAGCATATTTGCGTTTTCGCTCATGTGAGCAATTCCTTCACAGTGCTAGCATCTTGAATCTGCACGGTAGCGCTAATATTGCCATCTCTGCCATCTTCAAATTTCACTTTTGTCTCAATAAATTGCTCATTTTTCCCTGAATAAAGCGCATTCAATAATGGAGCATATTTTTCGGCGATATAACCACGACGAACTTTTCGAGTTCTAGTAAGCTCATCATCATCGGGGTCTAGCTCTTTGTGGAGAATCAGGAAGCGGGCAATTTGTGCGTGACTCAGCATTGGGTCATCGGCTAAATCAATATTCACTTTATCAATGCATTCGCCGATCATTTTATAAACTTCTGCCTTCGATGCGAGATCAACATAGCCGGCAAAAGCAATATGTCTACGTTCAGCCCAGTTGGCAATGGCTTCAAAATCAATATTAATAAAAGTCATGATAGAGTCTTTTCCATCTCCAAACACGACTGCCTCTTTAATAAATGGAAAGAACTTCAATTTATTTTCGATATATTTTGGAGCAAACAATTTTCCGCTAGCCATCTTTCCCACATCTTTGGCGCGATCAATGATACGAAGATGCCCATCTTTATCAATGATGCCGGCATCGCCTGTATGGAAATACCCTTCCGAATCAATTGATTCTGCGGTTGCATCTGGTTTCAGGTAGTAGCTATCCATCACGCTAACACCCTTAACCAGAACTTCACCAGAAGCGGCCAATTTGATTTCTATGCCTGGTGCTGCAATACCAACGGAGTCATATTTCACTTGGCCATCTGGCTGAAGACATACATAGGCGCAAGTTTCGGTTTGTCCATAAAACTGTTTGAGATTCACCCCGATTGAACGATAAAAACGAAATAGATCCGGACCAATCGCTTCACCGGCGGTGTAAGCAACCCGAATTTTGCTCATGCCTAAGGCATTACGAAGTGGAGCATAGATGGTTAAATTAAAAAACCCATAACGTAATCGATCCAGTAAGCTAGTCGAATGTCCATCCAAGATGTTGCTACCAACCCGTTTCGCAAGCGCCATTGCATGCTCGAAGAGTTTTCGTTTAAATAGGCCTGCATCCTCCATACGGATAGTCACCTGGGTTAATAGACTTTCAAATATCCGAGGTGGTGCAAAGTAATAGCTTGGGCCAATTTCACGCATATCTGCCATAACCGTTTCTTTTGACTCTGGACAATTGACTGTGAGTCCTGTCACCATGGCTTGAGCGAAGGAAAATAAATGATCACCAACCCACGCCATCGGAAGATACGCCAAAATGTTGTCCTTATAGCTTAGACGGTCAAATCGAGAGCTGTTTTGCCCGGTACGGATAAAGTTTTGATGAGTGTGGGCAACCCCTTTGGGTTTTCCAGTTGTGCCTGAGGTGTAAAGAATGACCGACAGATCAGTGCTTTTACCTTGCTCTAACTCGGTTACGAAAAACTCTGGATGTTCTTGAGAGTACACATTGCCGGCAGACTGAATCTGCTTGAATGAATGAAGGAAATTTTGAATATAGTCTTTTAAACCCTTGGGATCCTCATAAATAATCATTTTTAGAGTTGGGACCTGATCTTTAATTTCTAGCAGCTTATCTACTTGTTCTTGATTCTCTACTATGGCAAAAGCGATAGAGGCATCGTTAAGCACGTGAATCATTTCTATAGCTACGGCATCCTGATAGAGCGGGACAGGTACGCCACCAAGGCATTGGGCTGCAACCATGGCCTGATAAAGTTGTGGACGATTATCGCCAATAATGGCTAAATTCATGCAGCGCTTAAACCCTGCAGATGCGAGTCCACAAGTAAGTTGCTTGATTTGCTCTAAATTGCTTTCCCAACTCGTTTCTTGCCAAATTCCTAGGTACTTCTCCCTATAAGCCGGTCGTTTAGGAATGGTCTTAGCATGCTCAAGCAATAGTCTTGGGAATGTAAGATTATTTACTGCGTTAGTCATAGTTTGATTAATGATGTGTTTTTAGTAACATTTTTGAATTGAATAAAGCATAATCCTCTGGAAATTAAAATGGTTGTCATTCAACCGACAAACTAGGGGAAGTCCTCATGCCGCTCGAAGTTTTATTGCAAAATAGTCCCTGGATGAAAGGCTTAAATGCTGCAGAGCAAAATAAAGTGCGGAATGACATTCAAACCAAAACCATCGCTACTGACGAGTTTGTTTGCCGTCGCGGTGAAGTTGCTGATTATTGGTTTGGAGTGATTGCTGGTGTAGTAAAGATCAATAACGTTGCTGCAAATGGCAAGTCAACTACCTTGCTTGGTTTGGCTCCGGGGTCTTGGTTTGGCGAGGGCTCCTTGCTTAAAGAGGAGTCTAGACGATATGACGTCGTTACATTGCGTGACTCGCAATTGGCTTTAATGCCGAAGTCCACTTTTTTATGGTTGTTGGACAGCAGTATTTTCTTTAATCGATTTTTAATTTCCCAGTTAAATAATAGGTTGGGTCAATTTATCGGGGCTATGGAAAATGAACGATTGCTTGATGTGGATGCTCGGGTAGCTAGATCATTGGCGGTCATGTTTAGTGGTTGGTATCCTCAGCAAGCACTGATGTTAAAGATTTCTCAAGAAGAGGTCGCGCAGTTAGCAGGTCTCTCTAGGCAGAGGGTTAATAGCGCTCTTAAAGTTTTAGAGGAACAGGGGTTGATACGAGTGAACTATGGAGAAATTCACATTTTGAATTTGGAAAAATTGAGCATTTTTACCTCCCCAGAACAATAAATGGGTAAACAATGAAAAATCCTTTAGCAGGGCTTAAGGTAATTGACTTAACCCGCTTGTTGCCTGGGCCTGTGTGTACCTGGCATTTAGCCAGTATGGGCGCAGAAGTATTCAAGGTTGAAGATAAAGGCGTTGGAGACTATGCCCGTAGTTTTTTCCAAACACCAGAAGAACGGGGTAGCAATACCCCAAGCGTTTTTTATAGGGCTATTAATAGCAACAAACAAGTAATTTATTTGGATTTGAAAGATCCGCAGGATAAACATTCCTTTTTGGATCTTATTGCAACAGCAGATTTAGTAATTGAAAGCTTTCGTCCAGGAGTTATGAAAAGATTGGGTCTGGAGCCGGCGACCCTAATGAAAATTAAACCCTCATTGGTTTACTGCGCAATTACAGGTTACGGCATGAGTGGGAAATGGAAGGATTTAGCTTGTCATGACATCAATTCCCTTGCATTAACAGGAGTGTTGGATCAATTGAAAGATCGAGATGGTCGACCCATAATGCCCAACATACAGATAGCCGATGTTCTTGGTGGTGCTGTTTCTGCCGCTATGGGCTGTTTAGCGGCTCTATGGCAAACACAAAGAAGTGGACAAGGATCGGTCGTTGATGTTTCGATGACCGATGGTATATTGGCTCACAATATTACGGCTCAAGTAGCGGTCCAAAATTTGGGTCATTCATTGGGTCCTGCTGAAGATTTGTTGAATGGTGGGGTGCCTTGTTATAACTTATACCAAACTCAAGATAGAGCATGGTTTGCATTAGGCTCTTTGGAGATTAAGTTTTGGGAAATTTTTTGCGAGGTTGTTAAAAGACCTGAATGGTCAACTCAACATTGGTCGCTCGGTCAAGTTATTGGAGGCAATGCTGCCCTTGCCCTGCGAGATGAAGTTCAGGTCTTGATTGGTTCTCATTCACGTGATTATTGGAATAAAAAATTTACTGGAGTTGATTGCTGCTTCACTCCTGTTTTATCGCTTGCAGAAACGATGAAGCTTCCTATGTTTATCGAAAGAGGAATGGTCAAAAAAGACGCCGCTGGACATTCTTGGATTCAAAGTCCCATTCGGTTTAGTTAGTAAATCTTAAGTCGATCCACCATATTTTTTGATATGGTCCCACACCAAATTCATACGATCTATTTTCTTGTACTCATTGGGCATGATCATCCAAAAACTGCGGATGATTTCAATCTCTTCTGGCATTACAGGTATTAGTCCTTTGACATGATCTGCCATAAAATCAGGAAGAATGGCCATACCAAGCCCTGAAAGTGTTGCTTGGAGTTGGGCTTGAATGCTTGTGCTGCGAAATGCTATACGCTGAGGATGGCAAATGTCATCTAAATAATTCAGTTCTTTGCTAAATATCAAATCATCTATATAGCTAATAAATGTTTGCTTATCCAAATCTGCTTTATTTGTAATTTTTGGGTTTTTGCTCAAATAGTCCTCTGATGCATATAGGCGCAATGTGTAATCTTGTAGTTTGGTGACTATGTATGGCCCGCGTGTAGGACGTTGTAAAGTGATCGCGATATCCGCCTCTCTCCTAGATAAGTTGACCATGCGAGGTAGGGCTAAAAGATCAATTACCAGATTGGGATGAATTTTTCCAAGATCATTGAGGATGGGTGCTATCACCACAGTGCCAAAACCTTCGGTCGTTCCAATTCGAACCAATCCAGCGATTTCCTGATCACCTTGTTTCACCTCATTTTTTATATTGCCAATTTGCTTTTCAACTTGCCTAGCAATATCTTTTAATTGCAATCCTGCTTGAGTGAGCTCGTACCCCGAATTGCTTCTGGTGAAGAGTTGGACACCCATCTCTTGTTCTAACGCTTGAACTCTTCTGGCAATGGTGGTGTGATTCACATTTAATGACCGAGCTGCCACAACCAATCTATTGTCTTTGGCTAGCGCTAAAAAAAAGCGCAAATGATCCCAGTCCATATCTCTTCCTTTATAAAGTAAACCCTTATATCTGCATATTTGCACATTAAGTATGCATTAAATTGTATTGATTACACATTTTTATGCTGATAACCTCTACGGATAATTTTAGTAATCTAATTAGTTAACCCAGTCAATAAGGAAAGCTCAATGTCATCTTCCAGTAAACATCCTCCACAAGTAGCCTTATTTATTAATGGCGAAAAAGTCTTTTCAAAGAGTGCTAATTTTCGAAATATCACTAATCCTGCCACTCAAGAAGTGATTGCGGTTGTTCCTTTTGCCACGGTTGATGAAGTAAATGCTGCTGTAGCGAGCGCGGCAGAGGCATTTAAGACTTGGAAAAAAACCCCGGTTGGTGCTCGCTCCCGAATCTTTTTAAAGTATCAGCAATTAATTCGCGAGAATATGAAAGAGCTCGCAGCAATCTTGACGGCAGAACAAGGCAAAACATTGGCGGATGCGGAGGGTGATGTTTTCCGCGGCCTTGAAGTGGTTGAACATGCTGCTGGAATTGGTAATTTGCAATTAGGAGATTTTGCAAACAATGTAGCAAACGGTGTTGATACGTATAGTATTTTACAACCTTTAGGCGTATGTGCAGGCATCACCCCATTTAATTTCCCAGCAATGATTCCGCTTTGGATGTTTCCGATGGCAATTGCAACTGGAAATACGTTTGTATTAAAGCCGTCTGAACAAGATCCGATGGTTACCATGCGTTTAGTAGAACTTGCAGCCGAAGCGGGGATACCTCCAGGCGTGCTAAACGTGGTACATGGAGGAGAAGAAGTAGTTAATGCGATCTGCGATCATTCTGCAATTAAAGCCATTTCCTTTGTAGGCTCTACAAAGGTTGGTACTCATGTCTATAACCGCGCGTCTTTGAATGGAAAGCGCGTTCAATGCATGATGGGCGCCAAAAACCATGCGGTGATTCTTCCTGATGCCAATAAAGAACAGGCTTTGAATAATTTAGCTGGAGCGGCTTTTGGGGCGGCAGGCCAGCGTTGTATGGCGATTTCAGTAGCAATTTTAGTTGGTGAAGCCAAAGATTGGATTGCAGATTTGGCAACAAAAGCGCTGACTTTAAAGGTAAATGCGGGTGTTGAGCCGGGAACCGATATTGGCCCGTTGGTTTCTAAAGAAGCATTCAAACGGGTTATCGGCTTTATTGAGCGTGGCGTGGCAGAAGGGGCAACTTTGGATTTGGATGGTCGTGAACAACAGGTTCCAGGTTATGAGAGTGGTAATTTTATAGGTCCAACCATTTTTTCAGGTGTTAAGCCCGGAATGTCTATCTATGACAAAGAAATATTTGGGCCGGTATTGTGTGTGAGTTTTGCCAAGAACCTAGATGATGCAATTGAGATGATCAATGCTAATCCCAATGGGAATGGCACATCCATATTCACCCAGTCCGGTGCCGCCGCTAGGAAGTTTCAAGAAGAGATTGATGTTGGTCAAGTTGGTATTAATGTGCCTATTCCGGTTCCTGTCCCAATGTTTTCATTTACAGGTTCACGCGCCTCTAAATTGGGTGATCTTGGCCCATATGGCAAACAGGTCATTGCCTTTTATACTCAAACAAAGACAATTACTGCTCGTTGGTTTGACGATAACACTATTGCCGCTGGAGTCAATACGACTATCAGTTTGAAATAATTACGAAAGGAATTCACATGGTCTATGAAAATATTTTGCTTGAATCGTATGGCAAAGTAACCCTAATTACTCTAAATCGCCCAAAAGCGCTCAATGCACTTAGCCCGGATTTAACACGCGAATTAGCTGAGGCACTCGACGATCTTGAAGCTGACGAGAATGTTGCAGTGGTGGTAATTACGGGTAGTGATAAGGCATTTGCAGCTGGCGCTGATATTAAGGTAATGAAAGATTGGTCTTATATGGATGTCTATAAGTCGGACTTTATTACCGTTTCGTGGGAACGGATTGCAAAATTTAGAAAACCGACTATTGCTGCTGTAGCTGGCTATGCATTGGGCGGGGGTTGTGAATTAGCCATGATGTGTGACTTTATTATTGCAGCTGATACCGCCAAATTTGGACAACCTGAAATCACTATTGGCACAATTCCAGGTGCAGGCGGAACCCAACGCTTAACTCGTTTTGTGGGTAAATCAAAAGCGATGGATATGGTACTTACTGGACGGATGATGGATGCTGAAGAAGCAGAACGCAGTGGCTTAGTGAGTCGTGTTGTTCCTGCTGAAAAATTGATTCAGAATGCTTTGGCTACCGCTCAAATAATTGCTTCTATGTCTTTACCGATTGTAATGATGGCTAAAGATTCAGTTAATAGGGCTTATGAAGTGACCTTAAATGAAGGCATTCATTTTGAACGGCGATTATTTCATTCCACCTTTGCAACTGAGGATCAAAAGGAAGGTATGAATGCCTTTGCTGAAAAGCGCAAACCTGCTTTTATTAATAAATAGGAGTAGGTTTATTTATAAAAAGCTCTCAAATAATAGGGCTTCCCCTACATTGTCTATTAGACGACAGCTATTTGCTTTTTAGAAGCATAAGCTAAGCTGGCAAGTATAGGCGCTAAGGATAAGCAATCCCTCAGGAGATGATATGAAAATAGGATTTATTGGTTTAGGAAATATGGGTTCGCCAATGGCGGGTAACTTAATAAAAGCAGGTCATGATCTAGTTGTCTTTGATCTTGTTGAGGCTTCAGTAAATATGTTATTGGCTCAACACCCTGGAAAAGCTTCTGCCGCCGCTTCTCCTAGGATGCTTGCTGGTGCTGGCATGGACTTAATTATTACCATGCTGCCCGCTTCTCAGCATGTTAAAGCTGTTTATCTTGGTCCGGAAGGCCTGCTCGCCAACGTTCCTCAACGAATGGCATTAATTGATTCTTCTACGATTGATCCTCAAACTGCGAGAGAGGTTGCCTCACTGTCTGCTTCCCAAGGTAACGTTATGTTAGATGCACCAGTATCTGGTGGAACTGGTGGAGCAGAAGCAGGTACGCTGACATTTATGGTAGGTGGTAATGAAGCGGACTTTGACAGGTTCAAGAATATCTTTAGCAAAATGGGAAAAAATATTGTGTATTGCGGCGCTAGCGGCAATGGACAAGTTGCAAAGGTAGTCAACAATATGCTCTTGGGCATCTCAATGATTGGTACTGCTGAGGCAATGTCCTTGGGTGTTTCTTTGGGAATGGATCCAAAGATATTGGCTGGAATTATTAATACTTCAAGTGGGCGTTGCTGGAGTTCGGATACCTACAATCCGTACCCCGGCGTTTTGGAGAATATACCTTCAAGTCGTGGATATACCGGTGGCTTTGGGGCTGACTTAATGCTTAAAGATTTAGGCCTTGCTGCTGAAGCGGCTAAATTAGCAAAACAACCCATTCCATTGGGAAGTTTGGCTCAGCAGATTTATCAAACTTTTAGTATGCAGGGTAATGGGGCTTTAGATTTCTCCGCCATCATTAACTTGTTTCGAAAAAAATAATCTAGTAAATATTGATAATAAGGGATATGGATACTCAAGACTTAATTGTTTATAAAAAAAACGGTATCGGCCATATCATCTTGAATCGCCCATCCGCCTTAAATGCCATTAACCTTCCTATGGTTCGGGGTATGTACCGCCACCTCAATGAATGGGCAAATGATGCTGATATCAAGATAGTCGTTGTTACAGGTTCTGGGGAGAAAGCATTTTGTGCTGGCGGGGATATCCGTACTTTATATGAAAGTATGCAAGATGGCCGAACTGATCATCTCGCTTTCTTTGAAGAAGAGTTTGTGCTCAACGAATATATCTATACCTACCCTAAACCTTACATTGCATTACTCGATGGTTATGTTATGGGTGGTGGTATGGGGATTTCTCAAGGTGCGTCCTATCGGATTGCCACTGAACGTACCAAGTTGTCTATGCCGGAGACGGCGATCGGCTACTTTCCCGATGTAGGGGGAAGTTATTTTTTGTCGCGCTGCCCAGATTCAATTGGCGTATATCTAGGTCTTACTGGTAAAAGTATTCAGGCCGATGATGCACTATTTAGTAACTTGGTTGATTGGATAATCACATCGGATCGCTTGGAAGATTTTACAAATGACCTAGAGACCATTAATTTTTCACAATCCATTCCCAATCAAATTGATGCCCTTTTGAGGGGCCATGGTGCTGTTAATCAACCAAGGAACGCTAGTTTTTCGGCTACTAGCCAGAACATCAAGAATTGCTTTTCTTTAAAAGCGATTGAAGAGATAACCCAAGAATTGGAAAATCTAGAAAGAGTATCTGGTGCGCAATGGGTAACTGACGCTCTGGTAAAAATGGCTAAAAATTCACCATTAGCTTTGGCGGCAACTCTCAAGATGATTAATATAGGTCAATCGCTAACCCTATCCCAATGCTTTGCCATGGAGTTAATTCTAGCTAAGCGCTGGATGGACATTGGAGATTTTGTCGAGGGAATTAGGGCTTTGATAATAGATAAAGATAATTTACCTAAATGGCGCTATCAGCAGTCTGAACTTTCTACTGAAAAAATGGTATTTCTTTTTCCTGAGCTTTACTTGCAATAAATCTGATTGGATTAAATCATGAATTTTCTACAGTTTACCGATGAGCAGAATATGGTTCGCGATATGGCAAGGAGCTTTGCCAGGGATGAATTAACACCTAATAGTGAACGCTGGGATAAGGAAGGCTGGATTGATGATGCGGTGATTACGCAAATGGGTGAGCTTGGTTTATTAGGTATGATTGTTCCTGAAGAGTGGGGTGGTGCTAATGTTGACTATGTTTCCTACGCTTTAGCTGTTGAAGAAATCTCAGCAGGAGATGGCTCAGTTGGTGCCATTATGAGTATTCATAATTCAGTAGGATGTGGACCAATTTTGAAGTACGGCTCTGAAGAGCAAAAACAAACCTGGTTGACGGAATTAGCAAGTGGTAGGGCCATAGGGTGCTTCTGCTTAACTGAACCGCAGGCTGGATCAGAAGCTAATAATTTGAAAACGAAAGCTTTTTTAAAAGATGGTAAGTGGGTGATAAATGGTTCTAAGCAATTCGTTAGCAATGGGAAGCGTGCAAGTCTTGCGATTGTTTTTGCCGTAACCGATCCGGACTTAGGAAAAAAAGGAATTTCTGCATTTTTAGTGCCCACGAATACCCCCGGATTCATTGTCAATCGGGTTGAGAAAAAACTAGGGATTCGTGGATCGGATACCTGTGCAATTACTTTAGATCATTGCGAGATTCCTGAGGCAAATTTATTAGGTCCCAGGGGCAAAGGTTTGGCGATTGCTTTGTCCAATCTTGAAGGTGGGCGAATTGGTATTGCCGCGCAGGCACTTGGTATTGCAAGAGCGGCATTTGAATCGGCGGTGAACTATGCTAAAGAGCGCATCCAGTTCGGAGTTCCCATCATTGAACATCAAAGTATTGCGAATCTGCTAGCTGACATGCAGACACAAATTAATGCAGCCCGCCTATTAATCCTTCAGGCTGCTAGTATGCGCCAACGCAATGAACCTTGTTTATCAGAGGCTTCTCAGGCTAAGTTATTTGCCTCTGAGATGTCGGAAGTCGTTTGCTCAAAAGCAATTCAAATTTACGGCGGATATGGTTATTTAGAAGACTATCCAGTGGAGCGTTTTTACAGAGATGCGCGCATTACTCAAATTTATGAAGGCACAAGTGAGGTTCAAAGATTGGTAATCGCACGAGCTTTAAAAGACTCCAATTTCTAGGCTCTACAGGACAACTTTCTATGCAGATTAAAGATAATGTTTTCATGGTAACCGGTGGTGGCTCTGGTCTCGGGGCTGCCACTGCGAGAATGCTGGTTGAGGAGGGTGGGAAAGTTGTATTAGTTGATATTAATGCAGATGCTGGTAATGCTATTGCGGCAGAGTTAGGACATAATGCTCAATTCATATCTGCCGATGTCACTAGCGATGAAAGTGCGCAACGGGCTTTTGCTGTTGCCATTGAAATGGGTACGCTCCGCGGTTTAATAAATTGCGCTGGAATTGCTCCAGCTGAAAAAGTTGTGGGTAAAGAAGGCCCTCACAAATTAGATTCTTTTTCACGTACGATTGGTATTAATTTAATCGGTAGTTTTAATATGATTAGACTTGCCGCTGAAATTATGATTGATTCAACTCCAGACGAAACGGGCGAGCGAGGAGTGCTGATTAGCACTGCTTCGGTAGCCGCCTACGATGGGCAACTTGGTCAAGCTGCGTATGCTGCGTCCAAAGGAGGTGTTGTTTCCATGATCTTACCGATTGCACGTGAACTTGCCCGCTTTGGTATTCGGGTGATGGCCATTGCCCCTGGAATTATGGAAACGCCAATGCTTTTAGGCATGCCTAAAGACGTTCAAGATGCTCTTGGTAAAACTGTTCCTTTTCCAGCTCGTATGGGCAAGCCATCTGAATTTGCATCCCTCATTGGTCATATCCTAACTAATCAATACCTTAATGGTGAAGTCATTCGTTTGGATGGATCCATTCGGATGGCTGCAAAATAAATCAACAAATATTAGAAATTAATCTATGTCAAATGATCCCGTAGTTATCGTCTCAGCCGCCAGAACCCCAATGGGTAATTTTCAAGGTGGATTTTCCACTTTATCAGCACCTCAGTTGGGCGCGGTTGCGATTAAAGCAGCTGTAGAACGCTCAGGGTTAGATCCGGTATTGATCGAGGAAGTATTAATGGGTTGCGTGCTTCCAGCAGGTCTTGGTCAGGCGCCGACACGACAAGCAGGGATCTTGGCTAATCTTCCTTTGACCGCAGGATGCACCACGATTAGTAAGGTTTGTGGATCAGGTATGAAGGCAGTTATGCTTAGCCATGATGGCATTATTGCAGGTTCATATTCAGTTACTGTCGCTGGTGGTATGGAGTCCATGACTAATGCTCCATATTTACTTCCAAAAGCAAGAGGGGGGTATCGATTAGGCCATGGCCAAATTATTGACCATATGTTCATGGATGGGTTGGAGGATGCCTACTCAAAAGAACATTGTGGGCGTCTAATGGGTACCTTTGCTGAAGATTGCGCTAGTAGTTATTGCTTCACCCGCAAGGAACAAGATGATTATGCAATTCGTTCAACTAAACGCGCGCAAGAAGCTAGCAACAATGGAAGTTTTTCCTGGGAAATTGCACCGGTGACTGTTGCCACGAAAAAAGGTGAAATTTTGATTGATAAGGATGAAGGGCCTTTTGCAGTCAATATTGAAAAGGTTCCAGAGCTTAAACCAGCCTTTAAAAAGGATGGTACTGTAACCGCGGCAAACTCTTCTTCAATTTCTGATGGTGCTGCAGCTCTGGTATTGATGAGAGAATCTCACGCTAAAAAATTGGGCTTGCAACCCTTAGCCAAAATTGTTGGGCACGTGAACAATGCGTTTACTCCGGCATTATTTCCTAGTGCACCTATTGGCGCCATTCAAAAGCTTTTGGCAAAAACCGGATGGAGCACAGAAAGCGTGGATCTTTATGAGATTAATGAAGCCTTTGCAGTAGTGGCAATGGCTGCCATGCATGACTTAAATTTGCCTGCAGAAAAAGTGAATATTCATGGTGGTGCTTGTGCATTAGGTCACCCAATTGGCGCTTCTGGCGCAAGGATTGTTGTTACTTTATTAGGCGCGCTCAAAAGATATGGATTAAAGCGCGGAATCGCTTCTTTATGTATAGGTGGCGGTGAAGCAACTGCGCTAGCTGTCGAGATGATTTAATCGGAGGTATGATGATTTTAACTGCTGAGCAGGAAATGATTCGTGATGAGATGAGAACTTTTTCCCAAGAACGACTTGCTCCATTTGCAAGTGAGTGGGATCGTAATCATACTTTTCCTGCCCAAGCGTTAAAAGAGTTAGGGGAGCTTGGCGCTTTAGGTATGGTTGTTCCTGAAGAGTGGGGTGGAGCTGGCATGGATTACATGTCACTTGTTTTAGCTCTTGAAGAAATCGCAGCTGGGGATGGTTCTACATCAACCATTGTTAGTGTTCAGAACTCTTTAGCCTGCGGTATAACCTTGAAATATGGCACCAATGATCAAAAAGAAACTTGGCTTAAATTGCTAGCTAGAGGTGAGAAATTAGGTTGCTTTTGCCTTACTGAACCTCATACAGGTTCAGATGCATCGGCGATTACAACACGCGCAGAACAAGACGGCGATCATTTTATTATTAACGGAGTTAAGCAATTTATTACCACTGGCAAGTATGCAGATGTGGCCATTGTTTTTGCTGTAACGGATAAATCTGCAGGCAAAAAAGGTATTTCTTGTTTTTTGGTGCCAACCTCTACACCAGGATATATAGTTGCCAGAGTTGAGGAAAAAATGGGGCAGCATGCGTCAGATACAGCCCAAATTGTTTTTGAAAACTGTCGAGTGCCTGCGTCATCAATGCTGGGCAATAGAGGCGAAGGGTATAAGATTGCACTTTCAAATCTAGAGGCAGGGCGGATTGGGATCGCCTCTCAATCGGTCGGAATGGCTAGAGCCGCTTTTGAGGCGGCGGTTCGTTATGCAAAAGAACGAATTACATTTGGTGTGCCGATTATTGAGCACCAAGCAGTTAATTTTCGTTTAGCCGATATGGCGACAAAGATTGATGCAGCTCGCCTGATGGTTTGGCGTGCTGCAGCTCTAAAAGATGCAAATAAGCCATGTTTAATCGAGGCTTCAATGGCTAAATTGTTTGCTTCTGAAATTGCTGAGACGATTTGCTCTGACGCAATTCAGATTCATGGAGGGTCTGGTTATATTAGCGATTTTCCTGTCGAGCGAATCTATCGCGATGTACGCGTTTGTCAAATATATGAAGGAGCAAGCGATATTCAGCGTTTAGTCATTGGGCGTTCAATCGCCAATTAAATGGTTAATCTGATTATGTAAGAATTGTAAGCTGTGATGGATTTCTAGTGGTTCGAGGTATATTTTGCGATTGATATCATTTCCAGTTTTAATGTAAATTAAAACAATCCTTCATTTCTTTTATAAACACAATTCATGCTGTATCTTTGTTGCAGCCTGAATAAGGCATGTTCTGCTTAGAAGCTCAATTTTGCTATTAAATCTTGCTTCTGGAATGACAATGCTAATGGCGCCTAGCGGTTTATTTTCTTCATTTAGAATTGGTATCGCAAGCGCAATTACGCCAACAGAATTTTCTCCATAAGAGATTGTGATGTTGTCCTCAGATTTATCATTTAAACGTCTGCGTAACTCCTTTTCATTTTTTGCTGTATTTTCAGTAATTGCCAGTAATTTAGTTTTATTCAAATATTCGTTTTGTTCCTTTTCAGAAAGTGATTTAAGCACGGCCTTTCCAGCGGCTGCTGAATATAGTGGAAATTTAACGCCTGGTGTCATACGATAGCTGAGGGGGTAATCCGCTTCTTTTCCTAGCACGCGCTCCACATGGTCTCCTTTAAATAAATAAAACGCGGATGCCTCATGGGTTTTTTCTGTTAACCACGCAATTTTTGCATTGGCTATTTTTAAGATATTTTTGACTTGCTTGCCGCTCGATACCAATTGAAAGAACGCAGGACCTAACGAATAAGTCATGTCAGCTGGGTTTTTTTCTAAGTAATTGCGACTTATTAAATTCCGCAATAGGCCTGAGAGACTGCTTTTTGGTATGTCTAGTGAAAACCCTAGCTCTGTGTGTGTTGCTGAATTTCCTCTTCTACACAAAAACTCTAGTACATCTAACACCCTGTCCGCTGATTTTATGGAAGCCTCTTGCATGAAATTTACCTAAATTGAAATTGACGATATTGTTTAGATGGTCTAAAATGTGAACAAGTTCAAGTATATGAACAAAAGATGATAAAAGCAATTAGCTAATTGCATAAGATTTCACAATTTAAAAATGGCTATGAAATAGCCCATCAGAAATTGGAGACAGGAATGGGGTCAAGGCTAAAATTCAAATTAAAAAGAACCTTAGTAATAAGTTTCGTAAATATTGTGCTCATAGCTCAAGCAATTGCAGCATTCCCAGATAAAAGTTTAACAATGGAAATTGCCTTTGCCCCTGGCGGCGCCACTGATATTAGTGGGCGAATACTGGGTGTGGCACTCGCAAAACAACTGGGTCAGCAAGTAATCATTGAAAACAGGCCTGGTGGTGGAGGGGCGATTGCTGCTAATTATGTAAAAAGTGCAAAGCCGGCAAATGGATATACATTGCTGTTTACATCAAGCGTCTATGTAGTAACGCCAAGCCTGATTAAACCATCACCCTACGATCCAATAAAAGATTTTATGCCTGTATGTGAAGTTGGCGCCGCTCCAAATGTCGTTGTAGTGCGAACGGATTCAAAAATTCAAACTATAGCCGATCTAATTAAGTTAGCAAAAACAGATCCGGGGTTAGTGAGCTTCGGCAGTCCTGGAACTGGAACAACGCCTCATTTAGCTGGTGAAATAATTAAACATCGTGAAAATATTAATATGACCCATATACCCTATAAAGGGGCCGGTCCTGCAATGATTGATTTAATGGGTGGAAGAACGCAAGTTTTGGTTGGCAGTCTTGCATCAGTAATGTCTGAAATTCAGGCTGGTCAAGTAAGGGCAATAGTACAGACAGGTGCGCAACGCTGGCCTGATTTACCTAATGTGCCAACCACTACCGAGGCAGGAATTAAAGATGCAGTTTCGGTGACTTTTCAAGCTGTATTTGTTGCATCAGGAACCCCTCCTGAAATTGTCACTCAATTATCAAATGATTGCGTGGCTGTATTAAAGCAGCCAGAAATGATAGAAAAAATGAAAAGGGTTGGATTAGAGGTAACTGCATATGATTCCGATGGATTAAAGGCTAGGGTAGCCCGTGAGGTTCCGTTATGGAAAGATGTTATTGAAAAAGCGGGTATTAAAGAGCAGTAACAAATAATTGATTTTTTAAAGGGAATTGAAATGAAAATATGGTGGCAAAGCAGCACCCCAATTCATCGTTTACACGATTATCGAGAAACTTTAACCAAAAATCTGAACGAATTAAAGCGTCCAGATGTTGAGATCCATATAAATGGTGTTGACGATGGATCGATGGACCTGCATTACAACGCAGTAGTTGCCGCAAATAGTTTTGGAGCTGGAGGTGTTTTAAATAAAATCATGCAAGCAGGTGAGCAAGGCTATGATGCTGTTGCAATTGGTTGTTTTTTAGATCCAGCAATGCAAGAGGCTCGTGAAGTGGTTTCCATTCCAGTTATTGGCTTAGGTGAAACCAGTATGTTGATGGCCTGTATGTATGGTTATAAATTTTCTGGAATTGCTTTTCATGCTAAGCAAGCTCAATACTATGATCGAAAGGCATTTGAATACGGCCTTTCTTCTCGACATATTCCTTTTGGAAATCTGGGAATTGACTTTACTCAGGTTCAGGTTGCCTTTACTAATCCTGGAGAGATGACTGAAAATTTTCTAAAGGAATCAAAACGGTTAGCAGCTGAAGGTGCTGAAGTGATACTTGCTGCTTGCGCAACCGTAAATGCCATTATTCGTAGAGAAAATATTAAAGAAGTTGACGGCGCATTGATTATGGATTGCAATGCCGTTTTATTGAAAACTGCAGAAGCGGTAGCGGAATTAAATAAATCAATTGGACTCACTTCCAGCAGGAAGATGATGTATCAAGGACCTCAACAAGAGGCTGTTGAAAAGTGGAAGCAAATCTACGGCTTTCGTTCTACGCCCCAATTAAAGGTATAAAAATATGAGGTTACTGAAGACTGCATTATTTGCGCCTGGAATTAATCTCAAGGTTATCTCAAAGGCAATGACAAGTAATGTTGATGCTGTCATATTAGATCTAGAAGATTCAGTGCCATTAGCCAGAAAAGCCGAGGCAAGAAAGATAGTTAGAAACACAATTTTAGAGGCATTTAAAACTAAAAATGGATCAAGTCAACCTGCTATTTTGGTTCGTGTAAATGCTATCGATACTGGTCTTTTAGAAGAAGATATTAACGCTGTGACAGTCTTGGGTCTTGACATGCTGCTAATTGCTAAAGCAGAGAATGTTGATGACATTAAAAAGATATCAAATCAGATAGATGTACTTGAAAATGAAAGTGGCATTAAAGGCATCGAAATTGGATTGCAAATTGAATCCGCATTAGGTGTTTATAACTGTTATAACTTGATTAAAGCCTCTTCAAGGGTAACGTTAACTTGTATTGGCACTGCTCAAGATGGTGACTTGCAGAATAATTTAGGATGTGGTTGGTCTGAAGAAGGTATCGAAATGCTGTATGCGCGGTCAAAGGTATTACTTGATTCAAGGGCTGCAGGTAATGTAGTTCCAATTGACGGCGTGTTTGCCAATTTAAACGATGAAGATTCATTGTTTAAGGAGTCAATCTTATCAGCTCGATTGGGTTATGTGGGGAGAACCATTATTCATCCTAAGCAAATTTCTGCAGTTCTGAAGGCGTATGGTCCTTCATTATCTGAGTTGAATTACTACCGGAGATTAATAGAGGTTTTTGAGGAAGCCGAAAGGAATGGCATTGCTGCTATTCAAATGGATGATAAGTTGATTGACTATGCTATGTATAGGCAAGCAAAACGAATAGTAGGAATGGATAAAGATATATCATGAATTTTGAGCTAAATCAGGATCAGCTAGCAATTCGTAATCATGTTTCCAGTTTGCTTAAAGAGGTATGCCCTCCTGAATACGCCGCTAAATGCGATGAACTTCAAAAACCCCCTAGAGAAGCTTTTGAAGCATTGGCAAAAAATGGATGGCTAGGGATAATTGGTCCTGAAGAGTATGGGGGATCTGGAGGTGGCGCGACTGAATTGGCAATTCTTTTAAATGAGGTTGGATATCATTTTGAGGAGTTGGGCATGTGGATATTTAGAAACTTAGCTTATGGATGTTTTGCCGTGCTTAAGCATGGTACAAAACAGCAAATTGAAAGCATCGTTCCTGGAGTTATTCGAGGTGATATATCGTTCTGTTTTGGGTTGACTGAACCAGATTCAGGATCCGATGCTAGCGCCTTAAAGACAAGGGCAGTTCTTAATGGCGATCATTACATAATTAACGGACGAAAGGTTTACACGTCTGGAATGGATATTAGCGATTACTGTCTTTTAGTTACCCGCACGAGTAGTTTGGAAAAAAAGCAGCAGGGCATTACAAATTTTCTTGTTAATACAAAATTAGATGGAATTGAAGTACGTAAATTACAAACTTTAGGTCAAAGATCTATTGGTACTACTGAGGTTTTATATTCGGATGTAAAGGTTCCGGCGGATATGGTGCTCGGAACTGTCGATGATGGATGGAAGGGTGCAGATTCGTATTTATGCTACGAACGCTTGTGTTTATCTGCGGCTAGGACCGGTGCCGCACAGTCTGCTTTTGATTTTGCCTTGGATTACGCAAAGACAAGGCATCAATTTGGAAGGCCCATTGGAAAATTTCAAGCCATATCGCATAAGTTTTCGGATATGAAAGTCATGTTAGACATCTCGGAGACGATGATATTTCGGTATGCATGGTTGATGGAAAATAATCGCGCTACTAGGCAAGATGCAGCGATACTGAAGTTGTATACCAGTGAATCCTACAAAGCTATTTCAGATATGTGCCTTCAAGTTCTGGGTGGATATGGGTACTGCATGGAGTATCCGATGCAGCGGTTTTTCCGTGACTCAAGATTGGCGACAATAGGGGCTGGAACGTCAGAGATTCAAAAAAACATTATTGCTGGTAGTCTAGGTTTATAGGATAAATATGAGCTTACCTTTAGAAGGAGTGAGGGTTCTTGAGTTGGGGCAAATTATTGCTGGAACCTATGGCGGGCAAATTCTATCCGATATGGGGGCGGAAGTAATCAAGATTGAATCGCCTAATGGAGATTTAGGACGTAACCCTTCAGTTGCGCCGTTAAATCAAATCAGCGGTCTTTTTTTAACATTCAATCGAAATAAAAAAAGTGTTGTTATCGATATGAAAACGAATGAAGGCCGAGATACTTTTTTAAACCTTGTGAAGTGTTCGGATATTGTTGTGGACAACTTTAGGCCTGGGGTAATGGAGAGGCTGGGCATCGCCTATCCAATATTAACCGCAACCAATCCTAGAATTATTCACTGCTCAATTACGGGCTTTGGCTCTGAAGGTGAATATAAAAACTATCCAGCGCTTGACATTATTATTCAAGCCATTAGTGGTCATATGGCAGTCACTGGAGAATCAGGTCGTCCTCCTGTAAGGTTGGGAATTCCTCTTGCAGATTTAAGCGGAGGACTTTTTTCCAGTCAGGGAATTCTTGCTGCGCTTTATGAGAGGGAGAAAACCAATAAAGGGCAGCATCTCGAGTTATCAATGTTTGATGCTATGTTAAGCCTTTTGACATATATGGGTACTATGTGGCTTAGTGACGGCGTTCTCCCTAAGCCGCCAGGTTCTGGTCACGAATACTCTGTTCCATGGCAAGCTTTTGCTACAAAAGATTCTTATATCGTCGTAGCAACACGCGAAGAAAATGTTTGGGAAAGGTTTTGTAAATCGATACTATCGGAAAAGTTGTTTTTAGATGATCGGTTTTCAACAAATGCATTACGCGTTAAAAATCGTACTGAATTAATTCCTTTGCTTGAGCCAATTTTCTTAAAAGAAACTACGGAGTATTGGATGGATAGGTTTCGTATAAATCAAGTTCCGGCTGGTCCTGTAAATCATTTGGATCAGGCATTTGCTGAGCCTCCTGCTATTGAAGGAAATATGGTCTTAGAGTGCATACATTCTCAAGCTGGCGTTGTGAGAATGCCGGCATATCCGGTAAAGATTGGCGATACTAGATCAAAGGTCTGCGAACCCGCTCCGTTATTGGGTCAACATACCGATGAAATCCTTTCGACTTTGCTATCTTATGGACCTAGCCAAATAACCCAACTTAAGTCGGTTGGCGCAATTCACGATCAAGGAGATAAAAAATGGTAGGGTTATTTTGGGAAGAGTGGGAGGTTGGTAAGTCTTTCATCAGTTCAGCTAGAACAGTTACTGAAACTGATATCGTTATGTTCGCAGGTATATCTGGTGATTACAACCCGTTACATATTAATGAAGAGTATTGTAAGAAGACCCAATTTGGCACTAGGATTGCCCATGGTCCTCTTGTATATGCAATTGCAGCAGGCTTGTTGTTTCAATTGCATCTTTATGATGACACCCTAATTGCATTTTTAGGCTTTGAAAGTTTGCGTTTTACTAAACCGGTGAAAATTGGCGATACCATCCATGCTATGGTGACGGTAACAGAACTGACGGAGACATCTAAGACTGATAGGGGCGTAATGAAGCGCTTATTGCAAGTCATAAATCAAGATGGAGATGTTGTACAAGAGGGTGTTCAGGCTTTCCTCTTACATCGTAAATCATGATTTCTTATTTAAAAAAATGTTAATTTCTTTATTTGGTACCTAAGGAATATGTGAATAAAGTTATTGGATTCGTTGGCTTGGGGTTGATGGGCAGTAGTCTTGTTAATCATTTGATTAATGCTGGATTTTCTGTATTCATATATGACTTAGATCCAGAAAAGGTTAAGAAGGCTGTTAAAAATGGTGGGATAGCCTTATCAAATATAGAGGATATGGCATCGCATGTGCAGGTAATTATTCTGTCATTGCCAAATTCAAATATTGTGAATGATGTTGTTCTGCATCGCTTAAAAGTATTGGGTGGCAATTATCCAGGCCTCATTATTTTGGATACGACGACAGCAGACCCCGAAATGTCGATTGCCCTTGCTTCGCAGTTAAGGGATTATGGGATAGAAATGCTTGACGCCACAATTAGCGGCACAAGTGAGATGTGTGCTGCTAAAGATACCATTTTTATGGTTGGCGGTACAGAGTCTGTATTCAAGGAGTGTGAGCCCATATTTTCAGTAATGGGACGTGAATATTTATATATGGGGAAAAATGGCAGTGGGGCAGTAATTAAATTGGTAGTGAATTTGGTTTTAGCCATTAATCGTATGGGTCTCGCAGAAGGACTTACATTAGCAAAAAAAGCAGGACTAGACCCGCTTCAAACCTTGGAGATCTTAAAAAAATCAGCTGCATCCTCAAAGGCAATGGATCAAAAAGGCTATCGCATGGTAAACGAGTCATTTTATCCACCTATTGGACATTTGAGTACCCACTATAAGGATTTACGTTTAATGCTTTCGTATGCGGCAACTTTAGATTGTCCTCTTCCTTTGGCAAGTTTTAATGTTCAAGCTCTTGCTTCTGAGATTTCAAAAGGTAGGGGAAATCGAGATAGCTCAGCCATTATTTCGTTTTATAACGAATTAGCTAATTTAGACTCAAAAAAGCAAATTTCAGAAGATGAAGATGATTAAACGTTTATCTGGTCTAAATGCAATTGTTACCGGCGGAAGTCAGGGGATTGGTAAATCAATATCTTTGGCGCTTGCTAACGAGGGAGCGAATGTACAAATTTTTTCTAGAAATATTCAAAATGCAAATATAGTTGTTGATCAAATTAAATTGAATGATGGGGAAGCAACAGCATATGCAGTTGACGTATGTCAAGAGGATCAAGTATATGGCACTATAAATATGCTGATTAAAGAATTTAAAAAAATAGATATTTTAGTGAATTGTGTGGGGGGATTTAATAGATTTCTCCCTGTCGAAGAAGTGACAATCCCGGAATGGGATTTAGTAATGAATGTAAATTTGAAATCTGCTTTTATTGTTTCTAAAGCGGTTATTCAAAATATGAAATTCAATCGGTTTGGACGAATTATCAATATTGCTTCGATAGCAGGTAGCGCTCCAAATCCTTATGCGGTTTCTTATTTACCGTATGGCGCTGCTAAGGCTGGCTTAATCGGATTTACTAAGCATTTAGCAAAGGAATTAGGTGCTTTTGAGATCACAGTCAACGCTGTATCGCCTGGCACTACCGCCACCGAACGCGTTCTGCTAGCACGAGATGCTAATTCTTTGGAGCGCATGGCTGAACTTACTCCTCTTAAGAGATTGGTTGAGCCTCATGATACTGCCGAAGCCGTAGTGTTTTTGGCATCGATGGGTGCCGGGGGTATCACGGGAGTAAATTTAAATGTAAATGCTGGTGTAGTAATGTAATGAAAAAACAATAAGGGAGTCAACATGGAAGTTAAATCTACACTTCAAGTTCTAAAGCAATCAGATTACCCCGGACGAAGAGGGGTTACTGATGGACAGACTTATCAACGACTAGTAGGTTGGCCGGAAGTAAATGAAACGGATAGAATTCGACTTGGTCGTGCAACTTACGCTCCTGGAACCTATGAACAGTTACATTGGCACCCAATTGAAGCTTGCTATTACGTTATCGCAGGAAGCGCTACGGTGCGAAATATTGAAGGTGATGAGCGTGAAGTTGGTCCTGGTTCTATTATTTACGCCCCAGCTGGGATTGCGGGAGCTCATGAGTGGGAGGTTAAGGATACTTTGGAGTTGCTTGATATTAGAGCCTGCAATGAATCCAATCGCAAAATACAATTTACTGTCGATAAAAAAACGAAGCGATCTTATATTGATCTAGAGGATCTGCATTATCGGGATGCCATTGACTTTAAATCCCATTATTAGGTTTTAATTAGGATTTCTTTATGAATTCGATCTGTCTCGCGTTTTTCGAATCAAAAATTCAATCCTAAATTTGTATTAGGCTCTCGCGAATAGACCTAACCAATGAATAAAGTCAAAAAATAATTCCATATTATGGGAATACTTAATTTCAAATTTTATTATTTTCATATGGCTGCAATATATGACCAGTAAAACTGAGGGTGCACAAAGCATTGCAAGAGCAGCATTATTGCTGAGAACCCTTTCTACTTTCGGTTCATTAGGTGCTTCACTCATGCAAATTACCACGCTCTCTGAGTTGCCAAAAACTACCGTTCATCGCATCCTGACTGCCATGATGGAAGAGCGCCTTGTTGAGAGGCCTGCTGGTACACGTCATTATCGACTTGGTTCAGACATTTTTGCCTTTGGCATTTCGGTCCGCGAGTCTCTTGATATAAAACGACTTGCAAGACCGTCTCTTGAAATGCTGGCAAGTCAAACCGATGCAACAGTTTATCTTGGTGTGCGCAGTGGTTACGATATGCTTTGCCTTGATAAAGTTGATGTAATTTCGGATAGACCTTCTTTGCTTTTACAAGTAAACGATCGTTGGCCATTGGGAATTGGCTCTTTCAGCTTAGCTATGATGGCTTTTCTGAATGAAGTTGAAATCAACGACATAATTCAATTTAATCAGCGCCGTGTTCGCAATGATGACACGATGACTTATAAGCATATTCAACGGTCGATCCAAAAAACACGACGAAATGGGTTTGCCAAACGGACTATGCGTTCTTATCATGGTTTATCAGGCGTTGCCGTACCAGTATTTGATGAGAGGCGTTATCCTATTGCTTCCCTATGCGTAGTTTCGGAAGCAAGGCATATGAATAGTGCTTATGTTGTTCATATAACTCAGAAATTGAAACATGAAGCGGCGATGATTTCTAAAATTTACGAGAGTGAAAGATTGCAGCAGCAGCAAAATGAAAAATGGAGAACTGCGGTTTTTTTTAACACCGGCGTTTACGGACAAGCTAGCGGTTAGTTGTAGCTAATTTGATTGTTAAATTGAGGTTAGGTGGATTTCTATAGTCATATTGTCTGTTTAATTTCTTAAGAGGGTGGATCTGTTCAATGTAAATGAAAAATGATATACATATTCTTACTTAATTCCGTATCATGGAACTTATCTGAGGACGCGAACAACTTGACTCCTTATACTAATTAGATTATTTGATTTGCTTCATGGAATGAAAATTCATTTATGCGGTATTTGATACGTCTTTAGTTGCTTCTTTAAAGAGGGGTGTAATGAGATATATAACCAATAAATCATCAATAAATACTTTGATGTTGCGCTTTTTATTTACAGTCTTGCTATCCACCTTTGGCGGAATTGGATATGCGCAAACTTATCCTTCTCAGGCTATTAAAATCATAGTTCCATTCGGTCCGGGGGGGTCTAGCGACATTGTTGCTCGTGCCTTCGGACAGTATCTCTTTACATTAACTGGGCAGCCTGTGCTTATAGAAAATATGGCTGGTGCAAACGGCATTATTGCCACCCAATTTGTAAAGTCTGCAACTCCTGATGGATATACGCTTGAACTGGCTACCAATACGACTCACGCTGCAAATGTGAGTTTATACAAATCGATTCCCTACGATCCAATGAATGACTTTGAGAACATCTCGCCCTTCGGGATTTCCGCGTCAGTTGCAATGGTATCTAGAGATTCCAGCATTAAATCTATTGCCGATCTAGTGGCGTATAGCAAAGCAAATCCTGGAAAGGTATTTTTTGGTTATTACAATGCTGCATCGCAAATTACAGCTGAGACATTTCGGGTAAGGACTGGGGCTCCTATGACAGGTATCGGATATAAGGCAATCGGAAATGCCGTTAGTGATTTAATGGGCGGGCATATTCAGGTGGTGTTTATGGAATTTTTGCCAGCAATGGCCCAAGTCAATGGCACTCGCTTATTACCTCTTGGCGTTACAACTGCAACTCGTTATAAGTTATGGCCGAATGTGCCAGCCATTGCCGAGACATATCCTGGATTTGACATCACATTTCATCTTGGACTAGCAGCTCCAGCCGGCACGCCGATCCCAATTGTTAACAAACTCCATGACTGGGTATCACAAGCATTAGCAGACCCAGCTTTTAATCGTAAGCTTGAAGAATTGGGAATGCTTCCGTTACCACCGATGACTCGCAAAGATTACATTAATTTTTCGGCTGGAGAAATTGCACGTTGGTCAAATTATGTTAAGTCGTCTGGTCTAGTTCCGCAGTGATGTTCCAACAAAACTATTTTCACTAGGAGACTGAATGTTGTGGAACAAATTTTTTTTAAATTGTCATGATTAGAGGGAATACACTATGACTGACGAAAAAGTAGTAGCAGTTTATGGCCATACATTTACAAGTTTGGATATAGAGTTGGCGGTGTTGTCCGCACATAATATTCGCCTACTTAATGGCAATGATCTCACTCCGATTGAGATGGCGAAGAGAGGTGTTACTGGAATAGTGCTTGGTACTTTAAAAAAGGTTGACCGAGAGTTAATCGCTGCAATGCCCTTTCTTAAAGTAGTGGTGAGGCAAGGTATAGGCGTTGACAATATCGATATTCCTGCAGCGACTGAACGCAATATTGTTATCTGTAACGTGAGCGACTACTGTATTGAAGAAGTTGCAGTGCACGCACTGACCTGTGCTTTATCCTTAATGCGCAATCTAACATTTTTTGATTCCAATATACGAAAAGGTTTATGGCGTAAAGGTATGCCACAGATGTCTAGACCTTCTCGAGCAACCGTCGGTGTAATTGGTTATGGTCAAATTGGTCGCGCTTTCGTTGCACGAGCAAGATCTATATTTGGTACGATCCTTATCTATGATCCCTGGTACAAGGGTGATGTTCAAGAAGGAGTTAAGTTCGTAGATGATCTTGATGAATTGCTGGCGGAATCGGATGTAGTTACCGTGCATGTTCCACTGATGCCGCAGACCACTAGCCTCATTGATTCTAAGCGCTTATCAAAAATGAAAAAGAATGCTGTCGTGATTAATGCTAGTCGTGGAGGGATCATAGACGAGGATGCGCTTCTATCAGTAATTCGTGCTGGCAATATCGCCGGTGCAGCTCTGGATACCTTTTCTGTAGAACCTCTTTCTAAGGAAAGCGATTTGGTACAGGAGGGGCGCATTCTCCTAACGCCGCATATTGCTTGGCTATCCAAAGAGTCAGAAATTGAATTGCGCGAGCACGCAGCGCAGGAAATTATTCGCGTGCTTTTTGGTGAAAATCCTCATTCGCAACTAAATAAAACACAAGTCGTAGTATGAAATTCCCAACTATGATAAACAACTTTGCTTTGATTGCATTGCATATATACCGAACAGCTTTTTCAGTATGCCCCATTGCAAAATCGAGTATTTTTTGTACCAATCTTTTAACCAAAAGGAGTAATAAAAATGTCTGATATTGGAATTATCCCAGTTGACTGGGAAGATCGTTTTGATCCTAAGCGCATGTTAAAGGAACGCTTAGCGCGCGCGAAAGAGGCGCTAAAGAATAGTGACGTGGATGCGTTATTTGTTTTTCGTACTGAAGATGCTCGCTATTTGATGGGCTACCGTCATCACCTCGGTCCTGCATTTATTATGGGCAATGCCGTTGTCGTTCTTGGTCGAGATAAAGAGCCGGTTATGTGGAATATGGACTACGAGCAGTGTCGTCAGCGGATGCCTTGGTTCGATAAGGAGCAAATTCAGCCACGAGCTAATTTTCGCGAGACTGTTGGCATGAAGCGTTGGGCCGAGCAGGTTGAACAATTCGTAGGTTCACTTAAAGGTAAGAAGGTAGGTATTGATATTTGGGACATCAACATGGAGAAGGCAATCCGTGAGACGTTCCCTGATACTGAATTTGTTGATGGCTACCAGAGTGTGCTCATGAGAGCGAAAGAGATCAAGACTCAAGATGAGATCCTTTGTCTGAAGATCGCGAATGCAATGACTGAGGCATCTCTTGACAAGGCACTGGAATTTCTTCGTCCAGGGGTGCGCGAATGTGAAGTCCTCGCAGTCGCTTGGCATACCATGACGGCAATGGGTAGCGAATGGACGCAGTGCTCGAACATTGTAGCCTCTGGCCCTTATACTGCTCCTTATCGTCGCTTTACTTCAGATCGCATTATCCGTAATGGCGATCTGGTAATCATCGACATAGGCGCTTGCTTCAACGGATATTACGGCGACCTTACAAGAACTTGGGTATGCGGTAATGTTAAGCCAACCCAAGAAATGAAAGAATTGCACCAGAAGTGTTACGATGCGCTGTTCAATGCTGCCGCAAAAGTCAAGCCAGGCGTGACAAATGCCGAGGTATTTGATGCTGCATACCCCTATGTACTCGATAGTCTTGGTCATGGCGCTGGCGTTAATCCATGGGAAGCTCCAGCTTTTTCTCCACATTCCAAAGATCAACCGGTAGTTCTTAAAGAAAACATGGTATTCAATTTTGAACCCTATGCTGGCAAACCAGGGATCGGTGGCTTCCGTCTAGAGAACGACCATATCGTTACTAAAGATGGTTGTGAAATTTACACTACCTATCCATTTGACGAAAGACTAGTGATAGATCTGCATCCGCTTGACCCAACCACAGGTCGTACACGGTAGAAATAATGCGGCTACGTACTTAACTTTTATGCATATGAGTCACTTCAATAATATGAATTACTTCATGTATATCTATTTAGGGCGCTGCCGTGTTACTTTCTAATCCACTAGATAGCTTTCGTCTTGACGATCGTCTAATCGTCATTACTGGAGCAAGTGAAGGTATCGGCCGGACTTTTGCCGAGGCCTTTTCGAAATGCGGTGCTCGTGTAGTATTAGTGGCACGCCGCCAACATAAACTAGAAGAAATTGCTCGCGCTATTATCAACGCAGGAGGTCGTGCAGAGGTGATTCCAGCTGATATCATGAATTTAAGTGATATACAAAGTTTGGCCGATAGCGTGGCTAATTTGATTGAGAGTAATGAACGAATTGTGCTGGTTAATAATGCCGGTCTTGGTTTTAGCAAAATGGCTTTGGAAGTAACGGAAGCGGATTGGGATGGTCAGATAGACCTTCACGTCAAAGGCACATTCTTTTGCTCGCAGCGCATCGGTGCTCTAATGCTTGAGCGCGGTTATGGAAAAATTATCAACATGTCTTCGGCATGGGCAGAGTCAACCGATGTCGGCAAGAGTGTCTATTGCACCGCGAAGGCGGCCATTAAACACATGACAGCAGCATTATCGACTGAATGGGCGCCTCAGGGTGTACGTGTGAATGCGCTAGCCCCAAGTACAACTTTGACTGATTTTGTAAAGGGCACCATGGGAGCAAATCCCGATCGCGCTCAACGCCTTAAGGACCGCGTTAAACTTGGTCGCTTTGCAGAGCCGGTTGATGTGGTTGGTGCAGCAGTTTTTTTAGCAAGTTCCGCCTCTGATTTCTTCACTGGACAGACGTTATTTGTTGATGGAGGTTTTACAACATAGTGTGGAAGTTCGAATGATATACAGTAAAAAAGGGTATGTGAGAAAAAGTGATATATGAGTGAAGAAAATATTTACCAAAATCCAAATCCCGTTTTTAAAACTATTAAACCAAGTTTTAAATTACCCGCTGGAGCTACGGATTGCCATTGTCATATCTATGATGACTTTAAGAAATATCCCCTCACTAAAAACCCTACCTATCTCCCACCTTCTGTAACAGTTGCTGATTATCTAAAGATGTTAGATGTCTTAGGGGTTGAACGCGCTGTAATTGTGCATGCAAATGTATATGGGCGCGATAATTCTCTGGTATTAGATTTGATGGCTAGCGCGCCATTGCGTTTTCGAGCAGTTGCATTGATGGATGGGTCAATTTCAGATCGAGAGTTAAAGCGCTTACATAATGCCGGTGTTCGTGGTTTTCGGTGTAATTTGGTAGGAAACATTGGCATGACCTTTGATGAAGCCAAGCGGCTTGGTGAGCGCGTTAAGCAATATGGCTGGCATACCCAGTTTTTATTGGATATTGAATCTTTTCCTAATTTAAATGAAACATTTGATAAATATCCGATTGATATTGTTATTGATCATATGGGCCGACCTATAGTTGATCGCGGTATTGATGCACCTGGTTTTCAATCATTATTGCGATTTATCCGAAATGATCATGTTTGGGTTAAGCTGTCTGCTCCATATAGAACTTCAAAAGATTTGTCAGCCTTTAAAGACATGACGCCATTTGCTAAGGCTTTGGTTAAGGCGAATGCAAATCAATTGGTGTGGGGAACAGATTGGCCCCATGTGAATATGTTGGCTGAATCTCCAATGCCAAACGATGGACTGCTTTGCAATCTTTTATCCGAATGGATTCCAGATGAGTCGATTCGCAACCAAATTCTTGCAATTAACCCAGCAAGACTTTATGACTTTTAAATTTAATCTGCAGTAATGCCAGTAGATTTAATGATGTTGCTCCATAAAGCCACATCATTCAACAATAATTTAGCAAAGGCTTCTGGTGATGAAGGGTCAGGATCATATGCCATTAAAACCAACTGTTGTTTAATTTCTGGGGTGTTGATGGCCTGAGTAAAAGCAATATTGAGTTTATTTACAATCTGCTTAGGCAAGTTTGCGGGCCCAAATAATCCGTACCATGTATTTAATTCAAATCCATTAACCGTTTCTGAAATAGCGGGAACTGACGGAAGTAGGGGTGTACGCTTTAAGGTTGTAGTTCCTAATGGGGTTAATTTTCCAGCTTGCACTTGAGCAAGTATGGTTGAGGTATTTGTAATTAATACGTCAATCTCTCCTCCTAACGCTGCTGTTACAGCCGGTCCAGATCCTTTATAAGGAACATGGGTAAATTTAGTTCCGGATGCCATGCTTAGCATTTCCATTCCTAAATGTGGTGTGCTGCCAATGCCAGCTGAACCATAATTGATTTGTCCTGGTGATTTTTTTGCCATCGCAATCAATTCAGAAACAGTTTTTGCTTTGAATTGTGGATTAGCAGCTAGTAGGCTTGGCGTATTTGTTAAGAGGGTAATTGGGGTTAAATCTTTAAGTGGATCATAATTTAATTGACTATATAGTGCTACGCTAATCGGAATTGAACTGTTACCCACAAGCAAGGTATAGCCATCTGGGGGTGATTTAGCAACTATTTCTGCTCCAATATTTCCATTGGCCCCTGGGCGATTATCTAGAAGTATGGGTTGCCCTAGAATTTCAGTTAACGTTTTTCCAAGTGGACGCATCAGCACATCCGCTCCGCCTCCCGGTGGAAATGGCAAGATAATACGAATTGGTTTATTGGGATATTCCTGTGCATGCAAAAGATGAAGTGGGTTTAGCAAAATCAAACTTATGATTAAAGTTGATAAAATAAAACTAGGTTTCATATGCGGTGCACCCATGTCATTTCAAAATTAGAGTGCAAGATATGCACTAAAAAATCCATAGAGGTTGAAAGCTTACATAGATGATCTTAATACTGAAATTGCTTAATGTCATGCTAAAAATTTTAGCAATTGGTTATATTCACTGAGATAATAATTTTTTCAGAGTATGATAAAAAATCATAACTAATATAGCTAGTTGCGATATTTTAAAATTTTTTTTTAGTAGCAATTAATTGTTTAATCTTGTAACGAGTTGGATAAAAAAGGAAAAATTTAATGAAATTAGTTACTTTTCTTAAGGGAAAACAATACCGATTAGGGGTTTTAGACGATAAAAAAGGCATTTTAGATATTGCCGATGCTAGTAAAAAGAATTTAACGGTGCAATTGCCAACAACAATGCTAGATTTTATTAAAGCCGGCCCTAGCGCTTTAACTGAGGCAAAGAAGTTGCTGACTCTTTCGGAAGGTTGGGTAAATCCTGCAGATGTCAAAATTCTTGCGCCTATTCCTCAATATACAAAGAATATTTTTTGCGTTGGTAGAAACTATAAATTACACATCGAGGAGGGCGCAAGAGCTCGTGGTGTTCCTGTAAGTTTTCCACCTGTTCCGGAATTTTTCTCAAAGCCACCATCAACAGTAATTGGTGAAGGGGATGAAATTCTTTGGGATAGTAGTTGTACTAAACAATTGGATTATGAAATAGAGTTGGGAATTGTTATGGGTGTTAGGGCCAAGAATATCTCTGAAAAAGATGCCTTAAGTTCTGTTTTTGGATACACCATTATTAATGACGTTTCGGCGCGTGAAGTGCAAAAAGCTCATGGCCAATGGTTTAAAGGTAAAAGTTTTGATACGTTTGCTCCAATCGGCCCTTGTATTGTGACTGCGGATGAGTTTGGTGACCCAAGTGGTCATCAGTTAGTGCTAAAGGTGAATGGTGAGGTTCGCCAGGATTCCAACACCAGTGATATGTTGTTCAATTGTGCACAAATAATTGCGAGCTTAAGTGCGGGCTTAACCTTAGAGCCAGGCGATACGATTGCCACTGGAACGCCATCGGGAGTCGCTTTAGGTATGGAACCCCAAGCTTGGTTAAAGGATGGTGATAAGGTTGAGCTATATATTTCAGGCATAGGTAAATTAACAAATGGCGTGAAAAAAATTACTTAAAGATAACAAGCTGTTGATTAAAAAGTTGTTTTATGCATCTCTTGATGCAAAGTGGTGAATTTGCTTTATCTGTTTGCAATCATCAAATCCCTATAGAAAGAAATAAGCTTGGGCTAATTCCAAGAATATTAACCTTGAATGATTTTGTAATATTCACAAAGACTCTTGCTTGACTATTGAACGGTAATGCAATCGGATCTGAAAATTTTTTCCTCAACGGCGATGTATTCAATTTTTCAAGAATTACTGCCCCGTTTTAATAAAGAGACAGGAGTTTTACCAAGCGTGATCTTTGATTCTTCGAATATGATTTTGGATAGAGTACATTCTGGCGAAGTTGCTGACGTAATTATTCTAACCAACTTAGCAATTGACAGGTTAGCTAAAGAAGGTAAGGTTGCTAGTAATGGTCATACCAATATTGCAAAATCTGGGATGGGGATTGTAGTTCGAAGCGGCACTACACATCCTGACATAAGTTCTGTTAGGGCATTAAAAAATACCCTCATGCATGTCAACTCAATTGCCTATACAACCACCGGTGCTAGTGGGGTTTATTTTACTAAGCTTATTAATATATTAGGACTTGCTGAACAATTAAAGGATAAATTAATTACCCCAAAGGGTGGGCATGTTGCCAAAATTGTGGCAAGTGGTGATGCTGAAATAGGGGTTCAACTGACAAGTGAATTGTTGGGAATCCCTGGTGTTGAATACGTTGGCAATCTTCCTGTTGAATTGCAGATGAATACTATATTTATCGCCGCAATTTTTTCAAATACAGGTAAGAGTTTAGAAGCGTCAAAGTTTATCCACTTTTTGTCACTTCCAGATTTTTCACCTATATATAAGCAGTTCGGAATGGAATTTATTGGAACGTCTTGATTGTCATATGCTGAAGTTCACAAATTGATTTATGGAGTATGAATGTCTAAAGTTTATGATTTTATAATCGTTGGCGCAGGCGTTTCAGGTTGCGTGCTAGCTAGCAGACTAACTGAACGTTCAAATGTTCATGTCTTGCTTTTGGAGGCTGGTAATGATGTGCCGCCAGGTAAGGAACCTAGGGATATCTTGGATAGTTACCCAACCTCTTACTACAATAAAAGTTATATTTGGCCTGGTTTGAAAGCCGCTTGGCGAAGTCAGGATTTTGGTTTTAATCATTTTCCTCAGGGTCGCATCTTGGGAGGAGGGGGATCAGTAATGGGTATGGTCTCCTTAAGGGGGACTCCCGCGGACTATGCCGAATGGGTATTAAATGGTGCTAAAGGTTGGGGATGGGATGATGTACTGCCGTATTTTCGTAAATTAGAAAATGATTTCAATTTCAATGGGCCTTTGCATGGAAATGATGGATTTATTCCCATTAGGCGAATTGAAAAAACCCAATGGCCGCCATTAACACAGGCTCTTAGTGCTTATGCTAAATCCCATAACATTCAATTTATAGACGACATGAATGGTGATTTTCGTGATGGTTTTGGTGCAGTTCCAATGTGCAATACTCCAAATATGAGAGCCTCTACAGCCTTATGTTATTTAACTCCAGAAGTTCGTTCGAGACCTAACTTAAATATTGAGAATCGAGTTTTTGTTCGGCGGATACTATTTGAGGGAAATCTGGCTTTAGGAGTCGAAGCGGATACTTCGCAAGGCTTGCGTGAATATAAGGCTGCAGAAACCATTATCGCTGCCGGTGGAATTTTTTCCCCAACTTTATTAATGCGTTCAGGCATCGGGGATGTAAATACATTGCAGAACTTAGGAATTTCTGTAATTGTTAATCGCCCAGGTGTTGGTCAAAATTTACAAAATCACCCAATTTTATTTTTAGGATTCCATTTGAAAAAGATGGGGAGGCAACCTGCGGCGTTGAGAACGCATCCTACTGCTTGCTTTCGATTTTCTTCAGGCTTTGCCAATACAGCACCAAGTGATTTATATATCAATATACAAAGCAAAACCTCTTGGAGCGCATTGGGTCATCAAATAGGTAATTTAGCCCCATGTCTACTTCGACCAAACTCAAGGGGGAAAATATCTTTAGTTAGTCGGGATCCGGAAATTCTTCCAAAAATAGAATTTAATTTTTTAGATGACCCTATTGATACTCATAGATTAGCACTAGCATTCACTAGGTCTGTAGAGATGCTATTTGATAAAGGGGCTGCAAAATTGTTTGGCAAACCTTTTCCTGTTAGGTTTACAGATAGATTGAGGCTGCTCAATGAGCTTAATCTAAGCAATACCTTGAAAACGTCTGCATTAGCATTGTTACTAGACTCCATTCCTTTCGGGGCTGATTTTATACTTAGCACCCTAACTGGCGAAAGAGTTGATCTTCAGACTTTAGTCCGAGATCCACAGAGTTTGTCTGAACATATCACTTCAAATATTGCAGGTATGTTTCATCCGGTTGGCTCTTGCAGAATGGGTGATGAGATTGATTCTCATGCTGTTGTTAGTAACGAGGGGTTAGTCCACGGGATTGCTGGACTTAGAGTAGCTGATTCTTCAATCATGCCTAATTTAATTGCCGGAAATACAAATGTTCCGACGATCATGCTTGCGGAAAAAATTGCAGACTCCATTAAGTCGCAAAGTCAACTATAAAGACTACTGAGCTTCTTTTAGCAGCCCAGCTTTTTGCATAATTTCTTTAACTGTCTCACGGCGCTTATCAAAGCTTGGCACTATTTTATCTGGTGATTGGTATTCCCAACGAGCATCTCGATCATTAACGAATTTAATAAATTCAGGATCGTTAGCCGCCTTTTCAATTGCAGCAATTAAAATTGAGGCAATATTCTTGGGTAAATTGGGCGGAGCAATGATTGCATTAGTCGATTCCCAACTAGCGTTATATCCAAGCTCTTGCAAAGTTGGAAATTTATCGTATGGTGATGCAGCCCTACCATCTGAAATAGAAGCCAAAAACTTAACTTGTCCTCCTTGTAGCATGCTTCTTGCAGACGCGAGTCCAGAAACACCAAGTTCAGCATGACCTCCTGCCACTAAAGCAGCAACTGCAGCCCCAGCACCAGTTACTGGGATGCTTGCCATATCCAAATTCGTACCAGTTAGGAAAGTTTTTGCAGCAACCCACCAACTTTGACCAATGCCTGCCGTTGCAAGATTGATTTTTCCAGGGCTGGCCTTCCCATATGCTATTACCTCTTGTATGGTATTAAATTTTAATTCGCTTGTAGTCGATGCAATAAGAATTGGGAAGAAGGTGGCGTATGCGCCAAGTTGAGTAAAGTCCCTATAATCTAGTGGAGATAATCCTTGTAATTTATTTGTAAGAATTGTCGCGGATGTCCATCCTAGGGTGTATCCATCAGGTTTTGCGTTATATATTTCACGATACCCAATTACGCTGCCAGCACCTGGCTTATTCAAAATCAAAACTGGTTGCCCAAGTATTCTGGAGACCCTTTCCATCAATGGCCTTGCAAGAACATCACCATCAGATCCCGGCTCAACAGCTAAGATAAAAGTAATTGGCTTATTTGGATAAACATCAGCAGACCATGATGTATTTGAAAAAATTAAACTACAAAATATTAAGGCAACTATTTTCATGTTGGGTGTCTCCTTGAATAATTTATTTATTGTCGATGCTTATTTTAAGATTAAATTCATAACAATTACTAAAACATCAGTACTTCTTGGTGAATATGAGCTATTAAATAAATAAGAGAACTTTGATATTGAGGCTCGATTTATCTATTAATTCTTACTTATAGAATGACAATATCATTTCCCCCATAATTAGTATATTTAAGTCATGATATTAATCAGTTGTTTAAAAATTATCAATGCGCTACAAAAATAAATTAATGTTTTTGAAAAAATAATAGACCGATTGGGTTTAGGTGTCTAGGCCAATAAATATAAATTTCCGTATGAGTACTTTCACTGCTTGAGAATTTTTGATTTATAGATTAGG
>CAIKFU010000020.1 GCA_903826775.1 uncultured beta proteobacterium
AGCCAATTGCTCTTGAATCGGACCAGAGCCAATTTTTTCCCTAGCCTTAACCTTATCGGTGTCTTTAAGACCCATTAAGCAAAAATATTCTGGTAATGCAACTATCTGAGCGCCATTTTGGGCTGCTTGGTTAACCAGAATCTTGGCGGTTTCCATGTTTTCTTGAAGTACTGGTGAAGAAACCATTTGAACGGCGGCAACAACAAGTTGAGAATTTATAGAGGTGGGTGCCATATTCAATCCATAAGACGGTGGTTGCAAATTGAGAGAAGGTTAATTTGGAACAGGGGATGCAATTGGAGAGTTTGAGCTAGAGGGTGAAGTCGCCCTAGGTTTGGCTTGTTCTTTCAATAAACCTTTCGTACGGATGTTATCAAGAACATTATGGTCTAGCGGTTGACCGGTTTGGTCAAGCGGCAATATTTCCGGGTTTGACCATGATCCTTGGACCAGATAGTCTGATTGCATGGCCCTATTTATTTGATTGGTCAAAAGATATTGGCCGACCACTACGCTAAGGCCGACGATAGGGTTGATTGCAAAGGCCGCAAGAGAGCCGGCAGTTGCATCTAGGGTTGGAAAAATGGTAATGCGAAGATCCTGGGTTTCTTTGGGGATGTTGATGATTCCGGACATGGCAACTCGGGCTTGATTTAATTCCATGGTGAATTGGGTGGCACGAGCTACACCATCTCGAATATCAAATTTACTTACAATCGAATTAAAGGCAGTACCTCTGCTGATAAGGTTGCCGACGCTGCCTTGAATGTCTAAAGTGGCAAATTTAAATAGGCTTTGTAAGCTTAATACGTTTAACAATTTGGCTGCATCGGAGTCTACTTCCAATAATCTGCCATTCTCAAGATCAAAATTCACTTTACCAGCCAGGGTTTCGATCTGAGGTGCAAACGGTGAACCAACCCATTCAAGCTTGCCTGTAACTTTGCCTTTACCCCCTTCGATTGCCTTTGGATTGCTTAAGCGAGAAATGATGATGCCGATGTCTCTAATATTCAAATCCATATCCATAGAGGATCGATCATTACCATCTTGCGTGCCGCTCGCCCATTGACCGGTAATAATAGCGTTACCTTGAGGATTGTTAATTTGTAAAGCATCAATCTTGTACAGATTGTGGGCGGCTGATGTTTTTAATTTAATAGAACCAAGTTGACCTTTTTCCCAAGAAAAATCGTCAATTGTTAAATCAAGGTTCGGGAACGCATTCAGCTTCAGTTCGCTAAGCGAGAGAGGGTTTTGCGCAATGGATTTGGGTTGAGATTGGGGTTGTTCCAGTTCAGATGGAGCTTGTTCTTTTGGTATTTTAAGGGATGTTAGTTTTCCGCTTATTGCGCCATTAGGATTGTTTCCGTCGAGCTCTTTCCATTGGAGTTGGCCATTTATGAAGGAGGAATTAATGCGGCTTTGAATAACATTATTCTTATGGTTGGCTGCAAAATTAAAATCGGGCCAAATTCGATTTGAAAGAATTAATTTTTTAATTTGACCGGTAACTTGAGTGTCTAATTCATCCGAGGGTACCGGATTATCCTTGAATTTTTCAGGATGAGATTTATTTAAATGTAAAAAGGTTTGCCAGGCATCCAAATTCAGTTCGTTAACCTGAATATTGATATTTGAACCCTTCGTTAGAGGGGGTGAGGGCGAACCGATTCCTAGGGCATAACGCACCTGATTTAAGGTGCTTATGCTACCTTGTGTAAAAAATACATCATTAAATTTTCCAGACCACTCAAAGAAAGGGAGATCTCCTTTGGCATCCGAATTGGTATGGATGCTCAATTGCCCTCCAAAAGGAACTCCCATAGCCTTCTTAAAAGGGGCTGGAGCATTTAGGTTGAAATTGCGCAAATCAAATTTAAAGTTTGCATCTACTTTGGCTTTGCCAAGACTAAGAATGCCTTCATAATTAATGCTTCCATTGGCGGCGTTAATCAGTGGGGTAATCTGAGATGGGGCTAATTTTCCAAGATAGTCTTTTAGGCTTGAGGCTGTTGCGCGTCCGGAAATGGAGAACGATTTTGGCTGGGATGAAGAGGGTAGGCTAGCAATGCTAAATGAACCCCCAAGAAGGTTGGCGGTAAGCTCTTCAAACTCAGGGTTTTCCTCGGTAATTCGGATGGTACCTTTTAAGTTTTCAAGAGGCGGCAATTCACCCCATTGGGCCTTGTTACCAGGTAAGATTAGGTGAGCATCAATTTTTGGGCTA
>CAIKFU010000021.1 GCA_903826775.1 uncultured beta proteobacterium
GCCCTGTATATGCCCACGACTCTCTGCAAGCGGAATAAATTGGTCTGGATCAATTAGGCCTAATGTTGGATGTTGCCAGCGCGCTAAGGATTCAACACCTGTTAATTCACCTGTAGTCAAATTAATTTTAGGTTGATAAAAAGCAACAATTTCATTACGTTCAAGAGCTTCTAGCAAGTTGGTTTCAAGTATTAGCAAGTCTCTAGAATCCTTCCCAAGATCCTCTGTGTAGAGTTTGCTGCAGTTTCCACCCGATTGTTTTGCAAATTGAACGGCTAAATGCGACTGTTGAATCAGGGTTTCTGATTTATCGCTGTGATCTGGGAAAAGTGCAATGCCAATGCTGCCTTTAATAAGATAATGGTGGCCGTTTAGATTTGCAGTTTGGTTTAGTGCTTTATGCATCTTTTTGGAAACCAACATTGCGTCTTCAGCGCTATGAATATCCGGTAAAACAACTGCAAATTCATCAAAACCCAGTCTAGCTAGAGTATCTGAAGCTCGCAGATGATTTTTGAGTTGAGATGCTACTTGCGCTATTGCTTCGTCTCCAGCGGTACTTCCTAGGGTATTGTTAATTACGCTGAAGTGATCTAGGTTTATTAGGAGGACGGCAACTTTTTTAGGATGGCGTTTTGTTAATAACAGCTGTTGGTTTAACCTATCAACAAGTGTGGAACGATTTGGAAGGTGGGTTAGTGGGTCTAGGGCAGGCGGAGCGGAGATCTGAGATTCCAGGTTAACGTTGCGTTCTAACGTTTGGTTGAGTTTGGCAATTTTACGCAGAAGCTCAATTTCATTAACTACGCTACGTGCAAGGGTGCGTAATGCAGTTTTTTGTGTCGAGGTTAACTCTTTTGTGACAATATCAAGAACACAAAGGGTTCCTATTGCTTCCCCAGAATCTAAAATTAGGGGCACTCCCGCGTAATGGCGGATATTTGGGTTTCCCACCACCAAAGGATTGTCTTTAAAGCGCCAGTCGCACATTGCGTCTTTAATTTCCAATAATTCGCTACCAATAATAGCGTGTGCACAAAAGGATATTGATCTGGATGTTTCATTCACTTCTAATCCCTGACGAGATAAAAACCACTGACAGTCTTTGTCTACTACAGTAACAAGTGAAATTGGGGAATTGGTTATATTTCGAGCTAAATTGGTAATGTCATCAAATTCACGTTGACTTGGCGCATTGGCCAAATGCAGTCTCGATAGAACTTCAAGGCGCCTAACTTCGTTTTGGGGGATTGGTGGGAGCATGTCCTGTAGCCTTTGAAAACAAGCATCAATCCTTTGCTCGGAGTTGAAAAGACCGGAAACCCCTAAAGAGCGGCATTCTGTAACGAACTTTTCATCTTTGCTATCAGACAAAACATATAAGCGCCCTGCATAACCTGAGGACTTGATGTTTCGGAAAACATCCATTTCAAGCTTGGTTGGATGGGTAAGGTCTATAACAGTTGCATCAGCTTTACTAGCCAATAGTATTTCAATATCGATTTCATCAACACTGGTTACAAGTGAGACATCTAATCGCCCATGATTGCCAATCAAGTTTCCTAGTTTGGAAAATCCAGGGTCAATACCTTTAATTAGGGCAATTTTCATTAACGCAACGATATAGATTGAGGGTTATTTTTCGATTTTGACTCAATGGTGTTATCTTACCTTGAAATAGTGGCTTTAATGTTAATTAAACCGTTGGGGTTTTTTTAGTGATTCATGACCTTATCCTCTTTTGGGTAAGTCAATTTTTGGGAAATGGAATATTGAAATGTTCATTTTAAAAAACGTATTGAAAATCTTAGCGTTTCTCGGGTGTATTTTTCCGGCTTTAGGATGTTTAGCCCAAACAACAGCAGCTTACCCAAACAAGCCTATTCGTATTATCGTCCCAGTTGCCGCTGGTGGAAATGTAGATATTATTGCTCGCTCTTTGGCTCTTGAGTTAAGCAAAAGTCTAGGGCAGCCCGTCTTGGTTGAGAATCGTCCAAGCGCGGCATCTATCGTTGGCACTCAGTTGGTTGCCAGGTCAGCTCCTGATGGGTATACCTTATTAGCACACTCCAGCACATTTTTTTCTGCACCATTGATATCGGCCAATGCTGGCTATGATCCTATTAAGGATTTCTCAGCAGTTTCCCTAACCTGCAAATTACCAATGTTTATTCTTGTAAATCCCAATTTGCCTGCTCGCAACCTTAGTGATTTAGTTGCTTTAGCTAAGGCGAATCCTGGAACGATTGCAAGCGCAAGTAGTGGAAATGGCTCAACAGGGCACATGGCTCTTGAAGTATTTAGCAGCAGATCTGGAGCTAAGTTTTTGAATGTATTTTATAAAGGTAATGCGCAAGCTGTTGTGGATATAGTGAGTGGTCAGGTGCCAATGATGTTTGATCAAGTAAGCACAGGGATTCAGCAAGTTCGAAATAATACTTTAAGACCTTTGGCTGTTACAAGTTTGACTCGTTCACCATTATTGCCGGATTTACCAACCATTTCTGAATCGGGATATCCTGGGTATGAGGATGTGACTTTGAATCTTCTATTGGCTCCGGCTGGTACTCCGCCTGAAATATTGAACAAATTAAATCAGGAAGTTGTTAAGGCTTTTGGCAGCCTAGAGCTACGGTCCAAGTTTGCTGAACGAGGAATTGAATTGGCTACCAGTTCATCGCCAGAAGAGGCTAACAATTTGGTAAAGTCTGAAGTGGCCCGTTTATCAAAGGTTGTGCGCGAGGCCGGAATAAAGCCTGAGTAGGGCCCCTGGTTTCAGCAAGTGATTTATTATTCAACATCCATTTCCTTTGAGAATATTTTTACGGTGTTTCTACCAGCTTTTTTTGCAAAGTACATAGCTTGATCTGCGCGAAGAATTAACTCATCCTCAGATTGACCGTGATCAGGAAATATCGAAACCCCTATACTGGCGCTTGTTGAAAACTCTTTTCCGTTTAGTGAAAATGGGTAGTTCAGTAAGAGTCTGATTTTTTCACATGTACTGAAGGCGCTTTCATTGCCACTGATATTAGGCAGCAATAAAATAAATTCATCCCCTCCAATCCGGCTAATAGTGTCGGAGTCACGGATGCAGTTTAGTATTTTTTTCGCCGCCTCTTTTAGAACAAGATCTCCAATTAAATGAGTATGTTCGTCATTAATTTTTTTAAAATTATCCAAGTCAATAAAGACTAATGCAAATTTGGTTTTATTGCGTTTAGCGAAGGCTAGTTGATGTTTTAGGTGGTCAGAAAGCAATACTCGGTTTGGAAGATCGGTTAGGCTGTCATGATGGGCAATGTGTTGAATTAATATATTTTTATGGCGTGCTTTGAGTAATAAAATTACCCCTGTAATTAAAAGGAGAATACTAAAAGCTGTTGTAAAAAAAACAGGACTTGCGCTTTTAAGCCAATGGGAAAGGTAAAGGTCTTTAGTGATAATGGCTCCAACAATTAACGGATAACCATCAACGGCTCGGAAGGAAACCATTCGATCTATAGGCTCGTTCCCCCGAATGAAGCCAGGCGCATCAGTAATTATTACTCCATTGTTGATATTGGCATTTGCGAGCGACGTTTTTATAGAGGCGCTTTGGTTTTTTATGCCAATCATGTGATTTACAAATGGCCAACGAGTGAGAAGCGTGTAGTCATCGCGAAAAAGGGTTAATGAGGCCCCATTCCCCAAGCTTTTACCTATTCTTTCATAAAGGGTTGAAAAAACCTCTACCGAGACTCCGATTAAAACTAGCCCAAGGAATTGTTGGTTGCGTCCATTGACCCTTTTTGCTAGATAAAAAACCCATTTACCGTTACCTTTATTTTGAACTGGTACGCTATAAAAGGTATTTGGGCTATTGTGTTTACTAAGCCATTGAAAATAATCGCGGTCGGCAAGATTAATTTCGGGAGCAGGAAATGAGCGTGAGAAGTTTAAAACCTTCCCGTCCTTGTTTACAAAGGTTGCAACATCAATGATTGAATTTGCTTTAGTTTTATCAAGCAGCAAGTCGTACTGATGCTTTTTGGAGCCAAATTCATTGAAACTTTTTTCATCGTCAATTTTTGCGGCTTCAATAGTATCCAAGATGCTTGAAAGAACCGTATTTGCTGAAAAAACTGTTTGGGATGTGTGCTCGGCTAAGATTAATGAGAGACTTGCTAGCTGCTCTGATTTATCCTTAATAGCGCTTTCCCTTAGGGCGTAAGCAGAAACAAAGGCATTAAAAAGAAAGATGGCAGTTAAAACCCCGGCAATCGTAAAAATTAAGCGATTGCTTTTTTTAGTTTGAAATGACGAAGTTTCCATTGGTCTAATAGTACGAATTTTACTTACTTATTTTGACATCTTTGACATATGAATGTACATTTAGCGAAATCTTTTGATCTAAATGTGACAAGAACAGTTAGGATAATCATTAATAAAAATGGTAAATATTACCAGTAAAAAGCTAATTACTTCTTTGATTTTTGGAGTTGGTTTTAGCTCTGCTGTCACATATGCGGTCGATGAGGGTGGGCCAGTCGGGATTGCAGGAAAAAATAATTGGCTTTTTTATCGTTTTGATTATTCAACGGTTGCCGACTTTAAAACAACAGACATGACTCTGGACCTCATCAAACGTTTTAATAAAGTTGCGGCGGCTAATGGTATTACCCTGGTAATGGTTTTTCCACCTTTGAAAATGCGAGTTTATTCTGAGTTTTTACCTCCCTCGGTCAAAATGAACTCAGGGATGATGGATCAGCCTGATCGAGCTCTTAAGGCGCTGCGCGCAAATCAAGTATACGTCGCCGACATAAATACCCCTTTTATGAAGGACGTAAATCGGAATGGGCAATACCCCTTATTTTTGAAATTAGACACCCATTGGTCCCCTAGTGGAGTGCTTCTTGCTTCTGAGGCAGTTAAGGTAACAGTTGATTCTACTCCGTCCTTAAAAAAGGCTCTAGATGCCACTCCGTCTGCCACTTATACATTAGAAATTAGCAAAGAGAAGAAGACGAGAAATTCGCATGATCTTACTATGGAGTTACCGCCTTCTCCTCAAGGTCAGGAATCGTTTCCCCCCGAAGTTTCATTAAATTTTAAAGTGACTCGTGTGCCTTCGCAAAATGGAGATCAGCGTGGATCTGGAGTTGCATTATTAGGGACTAGTAACTCACGACCTTGGACGGGGTTTGCGGATGCTTTGCGTTATGCCTTGCAAAGGGATATTTATGTTTCTACGGCAAATGGAGATCGAGGTTCTTGGTGGGGTATGCAGTCGTATTTACGTGATGACAGTTTTCAGATATCCAGACCTAAGATTTTAATTTGGGAAATGCCTGAAAGAGATCTTCGGGCGCCCCCAAATTACCAATACCGTAGTAACGGCTATCTAATAGACAATACAGAGTGGCTTTTACAAGTTTCGGCTATGTTACAGGCTAATTGCAAACCTTCTTCTGTTACTGCAAAGCTTGGATTGGTTGGGCTTGCTGCAAGCTCAGCGAATCAAAAGACTGGCGGCGTTGCTGCTCGGGTAACTTCTGAGGCGGATTTTATTGAAGTAAATTTCAATGATGCCATGGGGAAGATGGATTATCTTACGGCGCGTATTTCGAGTCCAGGAACCAAAACTGTCATTTTGGAAGCTAGTGGGTCAGATGTACCAACACGTCGATTTACGGCAGATGTTGCTACGGATGCTGCAGAGCATGTTTTTAAATATTCATTGCCGTCTAACGGAAAGGGGTATACAAAGGTACGCATATATCCAGGTAAAACCTCTGGGTTCTCGTTGCGGGAATTACAAGTCTGCCGTCAACCCGATGACCTTCTTAATTAGTAGAACACCACTGCATTGCGAGGATTGCTTAGAAATTGGTTGTAAGTAGAGTCCTCAAAAAGGCATGCTTTATTTTTTTGATTCGGTTTAGCTTTTTATTGATAAATAATAGGGTTCCTGATAGGTTGAGTCATTTAGCCTTGCGGGTCTAAGATAGCCCAACTGATTGAAATGGTGCCCAAGCATTTATTGGACCTAGGATAAATGCCATTCTTGTTGGTAAATAATTTGTAAAAGTTAATAGAACGTATAAGTTAAGGTTTTTGATAAATGGTTTCATTGTTGCATGGGTGGTATTCTAGAAATCAGTCTTAAGGGTAATTTAAGCAAGAAGGTGTCCTAAAATCTCAAGGATTATTACAAATTGAATTAAAAGTTTTTTAAGGGGAGAGTTTTTGCAGCTCCTTTTCTACCAAAAATGAATACGAACATTTGAACCGGGCCTCAGTTTTGCTTCTACATAGATGAACAAATTTTTATTGTTTCTGATTGGATTGTTTTGTTCTAGCTTACTGGGGCCATATTTTTTTGCTCAGGCTGCAACCATTGCTTCTCCGGTGAAGATAGTCGAAACGCTGGAGGTTAACCGCTATTTGGGGGTTTGGTATGAAATTTCCAAATTTCCAAATTGGTTTCAAAAAAATTGTAGTGGCAATACTAAAGCGGAATATAAACTCAAAGATGATGGAAGTGTTCTGGTTATGAATACTTGTAAAGATCGCACAGGGGGATTGATAAGCGCAATAGGAGAAGCTAGACAAGTTGGCCCTGCTAATTCCCCAAAATTAAAAGTTCGATTTGCGCCGGCATGGCTTTCTTTTCTTCCTTTTGTTTGGGGCGACTATTGGATTATTGATTTGGATGACCAATATCAAGTTGCTGCTGTAAGTGATTCAAAAAGGGAGTACCTGTGGATTTTAGCTAGAACACCAAAATTAACTGAAAAGCGCTATAGAGAGTTGCTAAATAGACTTGAGACGCAACAATTTAATGTGGAGAAATTAGAACTTACCAATCAGGATTGAGTGGACTTGTTTATATGGATGCTTTAAGGTTTGCCATGATGATTTGCAATAATTGAATAGCTATAAGCAATACAAGAGGGGATAAATCCAATTGACCGGTATTCGGGAGGATGCGTTTGATTGGCTTTAATAAGGGATTCACCAGGGAGCTTAAAAGATACCGAGCCTGGGATCCAACCGCTAACCACGAAAGAATTATGCTGGCGAAAATAATTCCAACCAACCCTGATAAACTCAAATCAATTAAATCAAAAATAGCCAAAACAAATGGAGCCAGAATTGACTGCGAGGTAGGGTTTATGAAAGCCAGCAGCAATGCTTTTAACAATATTACTAAATAAGCGCTACAAAGGCATGCGCTGTCCAATTTCCTAAAATTTGGCAAAACACGGCGCAGAGGAAGAACAATCCAATTGCTAAATAGAAATAAATAGGTGCTTATTGGATTTAATAAGCCCAAGGTGAGGTTAATGCCTTGCCATTGAAGAAGGCAGCGAATTAAGCATGCTCCAGCAACAAGAGTGGAGAAAATATGTAGCAAAAAATTAAATATTTGTTGAATCATTGTTTGATTGCAGTAAGTAATGTAAAAGGAATAATGCTGAAATGTGACAAATAGCAATTTATTTTTTTGGTTTTGGAAACCCCTTGAAAGATTAATGTTTTATCAGGGGGCATCATAAAGATAGAGCATAGATCATTTTAGGCGCATGCATCATTAAAAATAATTCAGTTATTACATTTTTTAACTCAAATTAACTTACTGGTTTAAATTTTAGGGGCAAAAATGCCAAATTTTTCGAAGGATGATTTATTAAAAATTGCAAGTTCAATTTTTTGTGCTGCAGGAGCGGTTGATGATATTGCTCAGCAAGTTTCAGAAGTATTGGTTCTAAATAATTTGGCTGGTCATGATTCGCATGGGATTTTGCGTATTCCAGAGTATTTAAAAAGCATTGAAACGGGAGAAATTGTTCCAAATGCTCGTCCAGAAATATTAAGTGAAAGCGTTACAACAGCTTTGGTTGGCGGCAATTGGGCATTTGGTCAATTAACGGGATTGTATGCAGTTGATTTAGCCATTTCAAAGGCAAAAAAAAATCAAGTCTCTGTAGTTGCTGCGGTGCAGGCTGGTCATACCGGTAGGTTGGCTGCTTTTACAGATAGGGCTGCCAAGCAAGGAGTTGTGATGTTTATGACGATTGGGACCACTATGCAACCAGTAACTGCGCCATATGGCGGATCTACCGCAGTTATGGGCACCAACCCAATGGCATTTTCATTGCCCTATCTGGGCGGTGCACCAATATCCTTAGATTTTGCAACATCTGCAATTGCGGCTGGAAAAATTAAAGTGGCCCACGCAAATCAGGAAAATTTACCCCCCAATTCGATTTTGGATAAATACGGCCGCCCTTCAATTGATCCTCAGGATTTCATTGATGGTGGAGTGCTTCTCCCATTTGGAGGGCACAAGGGATACGGCCTAGCTTTAATTGCGGAATTATTAAGTGGACCTTTGATTGGATCTGAGAAATTTCCAGGTATTAATAAAAAAAATGGAATTTTTATTTTTGCCTTTGATGCAGAAATATTTAGGCCTGCAGATGAATACGAGAAATCGCTGGAAGAGGTATTGGGAAGAATAAAGTCCGTTCCACCTAGAGAGGGTTTTAAAGAGGTTTTGTTGCCCGGTGAAAGAGGGGTGCGATCTGTGGAAAGGCGAGAGCAGGACGGAATTCCAGTGGCTGAAAGCACTTGGAAAGCAATATGTCTGGCAGCCAAATCAGTAGGTGTAAATCTTTAAAATGCGGTTTGGATGTAATATTCCTATATGCTTCCTTTAGGGGTAATGAATTTATATATTTTGTAGAAAGCGGGTTATTGAATGACAAATAGACAATTGTTTATAAAAGCGATTTTTGTATTTGTTGTTTTTACTGTTATGGAAATTATCCAGGCTGCAGAAATAAAAGTGATGGCTTCTGTTGCATTTAAGGAGCCTTATCTAGAGATGCTTCCTAAGTTTGAAAAAGATACGGGAAATAAGGTCCTCACCTTATGGCTTCCTACCGTAGAAATAATGGAAAGAGTAAGAGCAAATGAGGCAGTTGATCTTCTGGTTATTTCTGGGGCAAATATTGATCAGTTGATACAGGCTGGAAAAGTTGCCCCTGGAAGTCGAGTGGATTATGTTAAGTCTGGAATTGGGGTTGGAATACGAAAGGGCACCCCTCGCCCTGATCTGAGTTCCGGTGAGTCCTTAAAAAAGGCGCTATTGTCCTCTAGGGCAATAGCTTACTCAACCGGGCCAAGTGGAGTTTATATTGCAAAACTTTTTGAACAAATGGGCATAGCCGATCAAATTAAAAATAAGCTGAAGGTTGTTCAGGGTGTCCCCGCTGGTGAGGTTGTAATGCGTGGTGATGCTGATATTGGCCTGCAACAAATTCCAGAGATCCTATCGGTTCCGGGCATTGAATATGTTGGGCCGTTTCCTGCTGATGTGCAATATGTCACAACTTTTTCTTTTGGCATTCCGGTTGGCGCTAATAATGTTCAGGTAGCAAAGGATTGGATCGACTTTCTAAAATTACCATCTGGCATACCCAGCATTAAGCGATATGGCCTAGATCCAATTTAAGAATATATTGTGTAGTTATTTAGACTTAATATGAAGTTTAGTTTCAATGACCCTGCATGCTGAATTGGGTTTTAATAATTTACCAAAAGTAGCGTAAAGCCCCTTGCTTTAGCTATGGGGAGTAGTCAGTGTATGGGCTTTGACAAATGAATTGATTGTTTTAATGCTTATTTTTTTTAGAGACCTATACTCTGATGCTACAGGTTTCTCCGATCCTATTCTATTAAGGCTCCAATAAGAATGACTAAGTCATTTTTAACACTTGAAAAGATTTTATTTAGCC
>CAIKFU010000022.1 GCA_903826775.1 uncultured beta proteobacterium
GTAAATTGTGAATATGTGTAGATATCACTTTGCCATTAATTAATTTAAAGCCCATTTTTTAAATTCTTTTTCGACGCACATGCTGTCCAGTGCCAAGTCAAAAAATACCTGCCCATAATTAATCATGTTTTCTATTGCATGTATCTTGCCAACTTTAATATCCTTTAAGTAGACGGAAACGCGATAACGTAAATAATGCTCTTGTTCGTTTTCATCATTAACTGTAACCGATACTTCGATACTTCCATACTTGATTTCCGGGTTGATATTAAGTAAAGAGATATCGATTGGAATAATCAATTTTTCTGGAATTGGTTTTGGAATATAGCTGTACATCGACACCATCATTTCATCTTCATCCACTTCTACGATATGGTCGATATCAATATAGTCATTCGAGCCCAAAACCATTTCATCTGAATCACCTCCACTAAATGTAGAGTTAAAGTGCAGCATTGATAGGCTGCTATCCTCTGTAATGTCGATGCTATCCTCATTCCCCAGTTTTGCTTTCCACAAACAGATTAGCGCATACGTTAGAGGTTTGATTTCTCGCGTACCTTCATCTGATTCTTGTGAAAAATCCAATCCATAGAATTCATCATTCTGTTCTAGGCCGTAACGATCAGTGATTGGTTTAATAACTTTTCTAGAAGCTTTTTTTGGAATTGGTTTTTTTACGGTAAGTTTTTTAAGTACAGGTTTCTTTGCAGCGGGCTTTTTACTTACCACCTTCTTCGTAGGGGGTTTTTTAGCAATAGTTTTTTTAGTGACGGTTTTCTTTGCAGCGGGTTTTTTTATCGTTAATTTTTTGACGATTTTCTTAGCAGCAGGCTTCTTTACGGAAGTTGTTTTTTTTGGGTTTTTTTTGGTTGCCATAACGGTTCGCTTATTTGACTGTAATGGTGTAATCATCCGTTTTCTTGACGAACTTATCAATCTCTTTTTTTATTTTTTTATTTCGCACAACGCTGTTTTATAAACAAAATAGTGGTATGGAGATTTTGATTTACGCAATTAACTCCATTTGCTGCGCCTTGATTTTTACCCTAACTTAAAAGCGCCGCTTGATGGCGGCGTCAGGGTATAGGGTTTATATATTATGGGCCGCACCTTCCTGAAGGGAGGAATTAGTCTAAATCAACCCCATTTTTTTGATTTAAGGGCTTGCCTAACCTTTGCCTCATCCAATAATGGAGAGCACATTTCAATAAAATCGTATACGAATCCTCGTAGAAAGCCCCCTTTTCTCAAAGCGATTTTGGTGGTATTGGCCTCAAAAAAGTTGGCAGACTCCAAAGAATGAAGTTTGGTGTCCCGTTCAAGTAGTTGTGATTTCTTTATCGTTATTTTGACTTAATTGAAACGGGTGCCATTTATTGCTTACCTATACTGGCTTATCTTTATATATTGAATACCGGTTTCGCCCGTTATCCTTCGATTGATACAAGGCAACGTCGGCATTCTGCAACAGGGTTTTAAAGGTATCGGGGTTGATTCGATTGCTTCCCGAAAGCCCAATGCTGACGGTTGCATGCAATGCGATGGATTTGTTGTTGACGGAAACATTCAGCGATGTTTCATTGGTGGCGCGGATGATTTTCTGCGCTATCAATTCAGCCTGTGCGATGTTCGTATCGGGTAAAACAATGCAAAACTCTTCTCCGCCAATGCGAGCGATCATATCCGATGAGCGAATCTCCAATTTCCAGCGATTGCTCAATTCACTGAGCACTTGGTCTCCCGCGTGGTGGCCGTAGGTATCGTTAATTTCCTTGAAGTAATCCAAATCGAGAACCAATAACGACAGTGGGTGCTTATGGTTTTTGGGATCCTTGATGAAATTGGATATAAATAAATCAAATGCACGGCGATTGGCCAATTTTGTTAATGGATCGGTATTGACGTCGATCGCAAGCGATCTGTTAATTGATGCCAATTGTGCTCTAGCACTTCGTTCAGTCTCATACTTTTCTTGTATGGAGAACATTTGGGTGACATCGCTATAAAGCGCCACATAGCGAACCAGTCGACCCCACACATCTTTAAATGGAATGATGGTCGCGCTAACCCAATAATCGTCCCCCGATCTTTTCTTGTTCTTAAAAATTCCTTGCCATATTTTTCCGCTATTGATGTCCTTCAGCATGACTTCATGCTCTGAAGTTTTGGAAAATTCAGAATTAAAATTTTGAAACGATCTTCCGATCAGTTCAAGTTTTGAATAACCCGACACTTCCTCCATTTTGTCGTTCACGTTTGTAATGAATCCCTTGGGATTGAATTCGCTAATCATTACGTGCTTGGAAATGGCCGTCGACTGATTTAGCAACTCCGTGTTGGTTCTTTCGTAGCGAAGGTACGCTCGAAACAGGAGGAAAATAATGAGCGTAGCGGCAGTGCTTGCCCCGATTGCGACCAATAACCTGCTTAGCCTTTCCGGTTTCAATTGCGCAATCGCAAGCTTCTCGTCGTTTAGGCTTAACATGATGATTGGGTGCAGTCGACTCATGCGATAAGCAATAAAGTATTGGGGCTTTTCCTCGGTAATAAATTCGCCAATCTCTTTCTTGTCGACCGCCTGGATAACTTGGCCGCCTAATTGACTCGAGGGAATAAAGGTAGGGTCTGAGCCAAAAACCCAATTTCCCTTGTAGTCTATTACGCCCAATTTTGTGCTCGGATAGATGTCGGAACGGGCCCAGAGATTTAGGAATAGGTTTAAATTGATTGCCAATACCCAGCGGTACGTTTTTCCATCAGAAATTATTTTTTTGCTAATTAGCCAGATTGAGGGACTTTCGTTTCCAGGGCTCTTTTTTTGATAAAGATCCCTTTGTGGGGAAACGCGTCCATACTCAATTTTTTGATTAGGATTTAAGTCTTTCGTTGGCTCAACATCATTTAAATTAACTGCACTTCCGATATTTTTCGGTTCCGAACTGGCAATGACCTGGCCCGCTGGGTCAATCAGGGAGAGGCTTCTAACTATGGGGTGTTGATAAATAAGGTCGCGTAAAAAATCCGACTTAAAGCGATTGTCGTTGACAATTTTTTCGTTTGTGAGCAGTTCAATCGAGTCTAATACAGACTCTACCGTATCAAGGCTTCTTGAAAGGTGATCCTCAAATAAGACGGTTTCTAATGCGGATTTTTGGTGGATTTCTTCAATTCTACTGATTTCTAAGTTGCGAATAAACGAGAAATAACTTGACCAGATTATCGCCAATACCAAGAGCAAGAGAAGCAGGTAATAAAAGCGAATCTTATTCGGCTCATTGCTGGTTGAGCTCAGATCAATCATTCGCTAATCTTTAATGACAATCGGTTGCAAGTTGGAGTTTTTAGCAGCCGCTGCCAAGCGCCCATCCTTCTTGATGGCGCTCACAAAGGCATTTACTTTTTCTAGCAATCGATCATCGTTTGGGGCGACTGGGTAGGCGTATTCCGTTGGTCTAATTGGCTTGTTGGGGGCAATCACTTTTGCCCAGTCTGTGTTTTGCAACATTCTCTGGCTGTAGGGGTAATCGGTTATAAATACATCGGCTCGCCCTGATTCGACTTCCTTTTCGCGCTCACCCGGCTTTACAGTCGTCCCAAGGTTTGCGTGCTTTAGCAATTCCTTCATGATGGGCTCCATGAAGGTTCCTTTTTGAACGATGACAACCTTTCCGGGTTTATCAATATCGTCCCACTGATTAACGGTCGAATTAGATCGCATGGCGATTGCATATAAATCGCTTCGCAAATACGGTTTTGAAAAGCGGATTTTTTCAGCTCGCTCAGGAGTAATGCCTACACCCATCATCGCAATTTGGCATTTGTGGCTGTTAAGGTCGTCAACCACTTGAGCGAAACTTGTTTCAATGTATTCAACTTTTACACCCAGATCGCTTGCAAATGCCTGCGAAAGTTCTATGTCTATGCCTTGCAATGTTCCCGTTCTAGGGTTTCGATAAGAGATTCCAAAATAATCAGGCCAAATACACACCTTAATTACCTTTGTTTTTTGGATATCGTCAAGGGAGTCGGCATTGGCATAGTTCCATGGCATTAATGACGCAATGAGTAGAAGAATAGCGCTGGCTATTTGACTGAATGTGTTCATTTCCTGATTTTATAAGAATTATTGAACTTTTGGATGCCTTCTGAAGGGTCGAAATTGTCTACATAGCAAGCCCGATCAGGATCTCCCTGTCGGGCTTGTTTGCCGTCTCATAGGACGACTACGCACCTTTGAAGAGAATTTAGTTCCAAGGTGCTAGTAAGTACACAGATGCACTTACGATTACAGGCTTTCGCCAATATGGAGAAGCACAAAATCTGCCACTCCACGGTTCCATTCTAGGAAGAAGGATCGCCATTGTCAACAAAGATTTTCATAATAAAAAATACCATTTAATTGCAGCGGGAAGCATTCTAAAGAAGATGGAGGGTTTGAAGATTAATGCTTTGAAACGAATGAAATATTCAATTGAAAATAAATGTATTTCTAGATGCTATGGGAGTACAAAAATCAAATCCCACACTTAATTAAGGAAGATTTCTTGTAGATCGTTTAGGTAGCGTAAACCCAGTGTTGTTGCTTTTAGACGAGCTGGATCGGGATCAAGCAACCCTTTTTTTGTAGCCATGGCAAGTTTGTCAGAGATGGCGCTAAGAGACAATCCGGTGCGCTCACTAAAAGTATTGGTGGCTACACCCTCCTTAAGGCGAAGGGCGTTGAGCATAAACTCAAATGGAATTTCATGAAGAGCTATGTTGTGAGAACTGGTTAATGCATTTCCGGTGGAATCAATGCGATGCATGTAATTTTCAGGGTGGCGTTCCCTAACTTGCCTTGTAATTCGATCGGGAAATGAAATTTTTCCGTGAGCCCCAGCTCCAATGCCAATGTAGTCACCGAACTGCCAGTAGTTCAGATTATGGTTGCATTCGTGATTTTCCTTGGAGTAGGCGGAAATTTCGTAGCGGTTATAGCCTGCGGAGGTTAAGAGGTCTAGGTCGCAGTCAAAAATGGCATCGCTTTCATCCTCATTGGGAAGTTTTGGTGGAAAATTTGCAAAATACGTATTTGGTTCGAGAGTGAGGTGATACAGCGAAAGGTGCGGCGGTGAAAACGACAGTGCAGTTTTAATGTCTGCTTCCGCTTCGAAAAGGGTTTGTTGCGGTAGTGCATACATTAAGTCAATATTCACCGTTTTGAAATTCTTTAGTGCAATATCGATTGCCCTTCGGGCATCGTCACCGTTATGAATTCGTCCCAAAGCCTTCAGTTGATTATTCTGAAAGCTTTGAATTCCAAGGGATACGCGATTTATTCCGCTTTCGGAGAATGCTTTAAATTTTTCGGCTTCTACAGACCCTGGGTTGGCTTCAATGGTAATTTCAGCCAACGGCTCTAGTGGCAAGTACGCTCGAACTGAAGAAAGTAAACGGTCCATTCCTTTGGGTGAAATGAGGCTGGGCGTTCCTCCGCCGATGAAGATGCTATGCACTTTTCTTCCCCAGATATTTGGCAACTCGGTTTCTAAATCGGAAATCAGCGCCAGTAAATAACGTTCTTCATCAAAACCTACCGCAGAGATATTGGTTTTAATCTGATGCGAGTTGAAATCGCAATAAGGGCATTTCCGTTCACACCAGGGAAAATGGATATAAAGTGCCAATGGCGGTAGAGCTTTAAGTTGAATGGGTTTAAGCACGGAATTCGTTACCGGTATTTGTCTAATTGGTTCACAAGTTCTCTTAGCGCTTGTCCACGGTGGCTATGCATATTTTTTTCCAGTGCCGTTAGTTCGGCAGCGGTTTTGCCAAGCTCTGTGAGAAAAAAATATGGGTCATATCCAAAACCACCACCACCTTTTGGCTTGTCAATAATTGATCCATACCAACGTGTTTGGACGATAATTGGCTCGGGATCATGGACGTGTCTGAGAAAAACAAGTGCGCACACATAATGGGCGCTTCGGTCGATTATCGATGTCAATGCCGCAATAAGCTTTTGATTATTTGCGTGATCTTGATCGTCGTCGCCATTCTTTAGGTTTGCATAACGCGCGGAATGAACGCCTGGCTCCCCATTTAAAGCGTTGACGCAAATACCTGAATCATCTGCCAGGGCTGGCAGGCCACTCATGGCGCAAGCATGCTTTGCCTTAGCAAGGGCATTTTCTACAAACGTAAGGTGTGGCTCTTCAGCAGAAGGAATACCAAGATCGCCCTGGGAGAGGATCTCGTATTTTAAGGGGGAAAGAAGTTCGCGAAATTCACGCAGCTTTCCAGCGTTATTGGAGGCTAAAACCAGTTTTTCCATTTATCTTTTCGGCCCTTGAGTGTTTAGCCAAGCGCATTTTTCTGCATTTTAGAAAGTTCGCTGATGCCTTCTTCCGCCAAGTCAATCAACTTCGTGAGCTCTGTTCGAGTAAACGCTGGGCCTTCAGCGGTACCTTGAATTTCAATGATCCCGCCCTTGCCAGTCATCACCACATTCATGTCCGTGTCGCAAGTTGAGTCCTCAGCGTAATCAAGATCCAAAACGGGGACGCCTTTATAGATACCAACAGAAATGGCCGCAACGCTATCTATGATCGGGTCAGCATTAAGCGAGCCGTTCTGGATTAAATGATTAATCGCATCGCGAGCTGCTACGTAGGCCCCGGTAATGGCCGCTGTGCGCGTGCCCCCATCGGCTTGTAAAACATCGCAATCCAAATGAATGGTTCGTTCGCCCAGGGTTTTAAGATTAAAGACGCTTCGGAGGGCTCGGCCGATTAGCCTTTGGATTTCTTGAGTCCGGCCACTTTGTTTCCCTCTAGCCGCTTCTCGGTCACTACGTGTATGGGTGGATCGTGGCAGCATGCCGTATTCGGCAGTAACCCATCCCTCACCAGAACCTTTTTTATGTGGTGGAACACGTTCGAGGACGCTGGCAGTACAAAGTACCTTGGTATCGCCAAAAGCAATTAAAACCGATCCTTCTGCATGTTTTGTAAAGGAGCGGGTTATTGAGACATTTCTCAATTCTTTAGGGCTTCGCTGGCTTGGACGTTGAATATCTGCGTTTGGTGAGTTCATGACTGAGTTGATCCTAAGGGTAAGTGGTAAATGCAATTTACAATGTTGACATGATATCGAGCATGACTGGTTATGGCAGCGCTTCTTTCCAAGTCTCCTTAGGAGGCGGGGTAGTTGCAGATCTGCAGGTGGAGTGTCGGGCAGTAAATAGCCGCTTCCTGGATTTGGGCTTTCGTCTTCCGGATGAATGTAGGGGGGCTGAACCCGCCTTGCGAGAACTGGCTTCGCAAAACCTCTCTCGAGGTAAGGTGGAGTTTCGGGCCGCTTGGCGAATAAATGCTACTGCTGGCGGTGGAAATTCGCCTGGTGGTGCCCAGACTATTCATACTGCCACTTTAAACAATGAACGACTGGATGCGCTTTATACCCTTCAAGAAAGGGTTCAGGCCGCCTTTCCAGGGGCAAACGCACTTCAGGTAGCGGATATTCTGCGATGGCCAGGAGTGGTTACGGAGCCGCGTGGCGAGGAAGAAGGATGGATTGCCGCTACGATCGAGGCAGGACGAACCGCCTTGTTCGCGTTATGCGAAAGCCGAAAGGCTGAAGGCAAGGCTTTAGTCGGGGTCTTGAATAAAATTACATCCAGAATGGGTGAAATTATTAAGGCGATTGAGCCGCGCGTCCCCGAATATGTTGCCCAGTATCAGGAAAAGCTAACAGCGCGCTTGGCAGAGGCACTCGCCAGCCAGGAGCAGTCCAAAGGCGGGGTAGAGTTAATGGAACGTATCCGTCAAGAAGTGGTGCTGTACGCGGTACGGATTGATATTGCAGAGGAGTTTGCTCGCCTAAGAACCCATCTGCAAGTTGTTGATACGGCTTTGTGTGGAAAAGGTCCGGTTGGAAAACGCTTGGACTTTTTAATGCAGGAGTTGAATCGAGAGGCAAATACACTAAGTTCCAAATCGGTTTCGGAGGAGTGTACTGCGGCAGCTTTGGAGTTAAAACTGCTCATTGAACAGATGCGTGAGCAGGTTCAAAACCTAGAATGAGTTAAGTTTATGCCGGTTTCCAATTCTGAATCGCCACTGATTGGCCCATATCAAGGCAGCATGTTGATGATTGTTGCTCCATCCGGAGCCGGAAAATCCTCCTTGGTTCATGCCTTGTTACAGCATGATGAAAGTCTGAAATTGTCACTTTCAACCACCACCCGATTGCCTCGCTCAGGGGAGGTGGATGGAGAAAGTTATCGTTTTATTTCTCAGGAAGCGTTTTTTCAGCAACGGGAAAGTGGTGATTTTTTAGAATGGGCTGAGGTCCACGGTCATTTTTATGGAACTTCGCGAACCTGGATAGAGACTCAAATCCGTTCTGGCAATGATGTTATTTTGGAGATTGACTGGCAAGGGGCTCAGCAAATTCGAAAGTTGATTCCTTCCGCTCAGTGGGTATTTATTTTTCCCCCTTCCATACAGGCGCTTGAAGAGCGTTTGCGCAAGCGTGGACAAGACGATGATAAGACGATTGAGCGGCGCGTTGCGGCGGCCCATATCGAACTGCAGCATGCTCATGAAGCCGATTACATAGTGATTAACGACTCTTTTGACCAGGCTTTGTTGGATTTGCAAAATATTGTGGCTTCAAGTCGCCTTAAAACTGCGCCAATGATGGCTCGCAATCCGGCACTTTTAAAGCGCCTTGGGGTCTAATCAGTTATTCTATGGGTATTAAACCTTAAATAAGCGAGTTCAGCATGGCCCGTATTACCGTAGAAGATTGTTTGAAAACCATTCCCAATCGTTTTGAGCTAGTACTGGCAGCCACGTATCGTGCCCGCCAGTTGGTTCAAGGCCACTCTCCGCGAGTTGAATCCAAGGATAAGGCAACCGTAGTGGCCTTACGTGAGGTTGCTGCTGGCGTGACTGATAGGGATATGTTGTCTAAAGTACCTCTTTAATACGGATGTTCCGTTGTGGAGTTACCTCTAACCACATCGGAAGATTCCGGCAGGCGTTCGCCTAGCGATGGTCGCATGAGCTCTAGCTCTAAAAGCACCATAACAGATACCCAAGGCAAGAAGAAATCCATTATCGCCTCCTTGCTTGCTCAGTCAAGTAGGCATCTTTTTGGGCCCACCTCTCAGCCTGAATTACCTCCAAAGCACCAAGTTGTTTCGATTGCTGTGTTAACCAGTAAGTTGGCTTATTTAAAGCCAGAAGAATTGGTAATGATAAAGAAGGCTTTCCAGTTTTCCGATGCCGCCCATCTTGGGCAATATCGTCAAAGTGGCGAGCCTTATATTACTCACCCGGTTGCCGTAGCCGAACTATGCGCTACATGGCGTTTGGACGCGCCGTCAATTATGGCCGCACTTCTACATGACGTAATTGAAGACACACGCTGCACAAAGGCGGATTTGGTTAGCAAGTTTGGGACAAAAGTTGCCGAGTTGGTGGAGGGCCTGACTAAGCTTGATAAGCTCGAATTTCAAAGCCATGCTGAAGCGCAGGCGGAGAGCTTTCGAAAAATGTTTATGGCCATGGCTAGGGACGTACGGGTTATTTTGGTGAAGTTGGCAGACCGTACGCACAATATGCGTACTTTAGATGCCGTTCCAATCGAAAAGCGCCACCGCGTTGCCTTAGAAACGACCGAGATTTATGCCCCTATTGCCCACAGGTTGGGCCTAAACCTTATATATCGAGACCTTCAGGATTTGAGTTTTCGCTTTTCAATGCCTATGCGTTTTCGCGTAATTGAGGGCGCGGTAAAAAGGGCGCGTGGAAACCGCAAAGAAATGGTGGAGAAGATTTTGCAATCCGCGCGGGTGTCATTTGCAAAAGCAAACTTGGATGTAGACCTACAAGGTAGGGAAAAAACACTATTTAGTATTTATAGCAAAATGCGCACTAAGCATTTAAGTTTCTCTCAGGTGCTAGATGTTTATGCTTTTAGGGTTACCGTTCGCTCAATTGATGAGTGCTATAGGGCGTTGGGATTACTGCATTCACTATATAAGCCAATGCCCGGAAAGTTTAAGGACTACATCGCCATTCCCAAGATCAATGGTTACCAGTCTTTGCACACAACTTTACTCGGCCCTTCTGGGGTTCCAGTGGAATTTCAAATTCGAACCGCTGACATGCATGCTATTGCTGAGGCTGGGGTGGCTGCACATTGGGCCTATAAAGACGGGGCTCCAGACATGAGTGAAGTGCAAAATCGCGCCCACCAGTGGCTGCAATCCTTAATAGACATTCAGGATAGTAGCGGCGATTCTCAAGAATTCTTAGAACACGTCAAAATCGATTTATTTCCAGATGCGGTATATGTATTTACGCCAAAAGGGCAAATCCGAGCCTTGCCTCGTGGAGCCACTGCTTTGGATTTTGCTTATTCAATTCACAGCGATCTGGGAAATACTTGTGTTGCAGTAAAGATTAATGGATTGCAACTTCCCTTACGCAGTGAATTAAAGAATGGCGACATTATTGAGGTGATTACTTCAACCAATTCACAGCCAAATCCTGGATGGTTGGCTTTTGTAAGGACTGGGAAAGCCCGAGCTTCAATCCGACATTCATTAAAAACCAAGCACTATTCGGAATCGTTGCAACTTGGAGAGCGTTTGTTGGCTAGTGCATTGCGCCAACAAGAAGTGGATGCTGGATTGTTGCTTCCAGAAATTTGGGGAAAACTGCTTCATTGGACGGGTGATAAAACGCGCGAAGAGGCTTGTGTGAATATTGCTTTGGGTCGCAGATCGCCTCAAGAAATGGCTATTCGCCTAAAGATATTGATCGACGATGAAGGTGGGAATGATCAGATGCGGTTGGGGGCGAAGGATTGGGTCACACCCCAACAGGAGCCGTCCCATCAACATCAGCGGCAAGCCATTCTGGTTGATGGGCGCGAAGGTATGTCCATGACTTTCCAGGGCTGCTGTCACCCCATCCCAGGGGACAGCATTATTGGTTATTTAGGCAAGGGCGAAGGACTGCAAATCCATACAAACGATTGCCCTTTAGCGTTGAGGATGCTCTCAAAAAACAATGATAAGTGGGTTGAAGTGGAGTGGAGCAAGGAAATAAATCGGGAGTTTGAAGTGGACCTCGCAATTGATACTCGTCAAGGCAAGGGCGTATTGGCCAGAGTGGCTAGCAGCATTACCATTGCGGATTCCAATATCATGAATGTATCTATGGAGGATAAGTATAAAGAGGACTCTGTGGTTATCCGATTCACTATTCAAGTGTCAGACCGACTTCATCTATCCAGAGTAATGCGAAGTTTGCGTACGAACCCAGATGTAATGAGGGTGGTGAGAACAAGGTCCGAGTAAACCAATTTCCTAGTTGTATTGAATATCGAGAATTTCAATTTCGGTTTGACCGGATGGTGTTTGAATCATGACGCAATCCCCAATTCGGGATTTGATTAAGGCTTTTGCAATAGGGGAAACCCAACTAACGTGACCTTTTTCCAGGTCAACCTCATCAACCCCCACAATCGTGATTGAGGTATTTTTACCCGCATTGGGGCCTTCTAAGTTTAAGTAAGTAACGGTTGATCCAAAAAAGACCTGATCGGAGCTGGCATCACCGGATTTTCTGGCTGCATTATCAATTACTAAGGCAACTTCCAGCCTTTTATTCAAAAATCGAATTCGACGATCTATTTCACGCAGACGTTTTTTTCCATAGATATAGTCGCCATTTTCAGATCGATCTCCATTTGATGCAGCCCAGTGAACAATCCGGACAACTTCAGGGCGATCAAGGTTTAGGAGCTGCAATAACTCGGCTTTAATTCTTTCATGTCCGGCGGGGGTAATGTAATTTTTTTCTTCCATGGCATAATTATGGCTGTTGCGGCTGTAGCTCAGTTGGATAGAGTACTTGGCTACGAACCAAGGGGTCGTGGGTTCAATTCCTGCCAGCCGCACCAACTTATTCAAGAGGGCCTAGTTTATCTCGACTGGGCCCTTACTTTTTGCTGATTGTCAAAAGAATCCCTTATAGTGAGATTATGGACTCTGTACCACAAACTTCCCCTCAAGTTATTTGGTCTCCTGTTAATGAATTGCAGGCCAAGATTAGCTTGTCTGGGCGAATTAATGTGTATTCCCTTGGTTTACTGTGGACCAAAATCCGCTTAGATCAGGATGATTGGCTTAAGCGAGGCAAAGTCACAAATGGCAGTTTAGTTCTTGAGGTTGACGCTGGAAACATTGAGTATCTGGACGGTGCGGGCATAGCATTTCTAATTGATCTTCAAGAGGCGCAGGAAAAAGGGGGCGGTAAATTTGTCCTACAAAATTTGGATTCGCGTTATCAACCCTTAATTCAGCAATTTGATCCAATCCAGAAATTGTTTCCAGCGATTGCGCCGAAAACGCGTGAAAATTTCGTCAGTAGTGTTGGTCGCGATCTGTCATCTCTAATGGACGATGCTGCAGACCTTGTCACTTTTTTAGGGCACCTGTTTTCGGATTTATGCTGGTCGTTGACCCACCCTCGACAAGTTCGCTGGGGTGATTTTGTAAATACCGCTGTTGAGGCAGGCATCGCCGCTTTACCAATAGTCGGTTTAGTCTCGTTTTTGATTGGCGTCATTCTCTCTTTTCAGTCTGCTATTGGCATGCAAAAGTTTGGCGCAGTGACATTTGTCGGGCCTTTGGTGTCATTGGGTATTTTTCGCGAGTTGGGGCCGTTGATTACAGCAATTTTGCTGGCAGGCCGCTCGTCTGCTGCTTTTGCAGCTGAAATTGGGACAATGACCGTGAATAGCGAGGTGGACGCATTGGTGACGGGAGGGTTGAGCCCCATTCGATTTTTGGTTGTCCCAAGGGTGTTGGCGGGCGTTTTGGTAGCCCCCATCCTGACCATGTTTGCTGACATTGTTAGCATTGGGGCTTCGGCTTTCACCATGCTGGCCTATGGCGTCCCATTGATCAACTTTTATAATGGTTTGGTGCAGATCGTCGATTTAGAAGATATTCTTTCCGGCTTGTTAAAGGCATTGCTATTTGGGGTCGTGGTTTCTAGCGTCGGTTGTTTGCGAGGTATGCAAACAACAACGGGTGCAGCGGCAGTGGGCATTTCAGCAACTCGAGCCGTGGTTAGCAGCATCGTAATGATTGTGATAGTTGACGGGATTTTTGCATATATTTCTTATCGGACTGGATTTTGATGAATTCGATCGACGTTCAAAATCTCTCGGTTGGGTACGGCGATAAGGTACTACTGCAAAATCTCAATTTCTCAGTGAAGGCTGGTGAAATATTTGTGATTTTAGGTGGATCCGGTTGTGGCAAATCGAGCTTATTGAAAAATTTGTTCGGGTTGTATGAGCCTCTATCTGGGGATGTTTTGATAGAGGGGCAAAACATTACGATTGCCAAAGGTCAGGATAGGCAGAAAATTATGACTAGGTTTGGCGTAATGTATCAACAAGGCGCATTATTTGGTTCGATGAATTTATTAAACAACGTCAAACTTTTTATGGAAGAATATACGGAGCTTGATGACGACCAGATGGCCCTTTTGGCAAGATGCAAGCTTGATTTAGTCGGTTTGTTGCCTTATGAGACCTATATGCCTAGTGAGATAAGCGGCGGTATGCAAAAGCGAGCTGCCATTGCCCGAGCTATGGCTTTGGATCCAAAAATTCTGTTTCTAGATGAGCCATCGGCCGGACTTGACCCCATTACTTCAGCAGACTTAGATAGAACGATTCAGGATTTATCCAAAAATCTTGGGATTACTTTTGTCATTGTCTCCCACGAGCTTGCAAGCATTTATGCAATCGCCAATCGAGTCATTATGTTGGATAAAGAATCCAAAGGCATTATTGCCGAAGGGGACCCTAAAGTATTACGAGATCAAAGCGCTGATCCGCGAGTACATCAATTCTTCAATCGCATTATGAGCAAGGAAGCAGCATGAGCAATAACTCGAACCCGAATTATTTCCGTCTTGGTCTATTTGTCCTTGCCGCTATTGGAGCGCTAATTGCACTCATCCTTATTTTCGGCTCTGGTCAGATGTTTAAAAAATCATTCTTGATAGAGACTTACTTGGAGCAGTCTGTTACTGGATTGGATAAAGGGGCGTCGGTTCGATTTCGCGGGGTAAAGATTGGCCAGGTTGTGTCTATACAACTTTCCGGACAGCTGTATGAGGAAGATTTACCCATTACTGCTCGAAAAGAATATGTGGTTGTACGCATGCGAATTGACGGTGATCCTGGAAAATTATTGGGCGAAATTAAACAATACGTTGCTGCAGACTTGCGATTACGTGTGAAATCCATGGGGATTACCGGTGTAAATTACATCGAGATGGATTATGTGAAGCACCCCAATGCTAAGGAGAACTTGATATACACATGGAAGCCGGATTACCCAGTGATTCCTTCTTTGCCAAATCAGGCCGATGAAATTTTTGCAGGAGTTCAAAAATTTTTAGTAGCGGTGAATGGCTTAAATCTCGCAGAAACTCAGAAAAAATTCGATCTTCTGTTGGGAAATTTAAATACATTGATGGCCGGAAACGGCAAGGAAAATGCTGGTCTGGTGAAATCGGTTGAGCAACTCAATCTGTTATTGGCGAGAATTGACAAGGTGACCAACAATGATGAATTAACTGTATTGATGGGCGAGTTAATTGGCGCAGTAACCTCTTTGCGTCAGACGGTTACCTCCATTCAAGGCGACACAAGTTTTACAGTGGAGAACTTAAGGCAGGCTAGTGAGCATCTAAATGAACTAAGCCGCATTGCCAGTCGATCCCCTTCAAGCTTAATTTGGAGCGAACCCCCACCAAGGATTATTCCACCGATGAATGGGGGTCAAGTGAGCACCGATACCGGAGTAAAAAAATGATAAGCCACCAAGGAGTTTCCGTGTACAAAGCCGTATTCGCTCGCTTGTCGCAAGTATTGTTGACTGTGGGCGTAAGTTTTTTGTTGATATCCTGTGCACCAACACGTCCAGCAATTGAAACTAGTAGCTGGCAAGTTTTGCCTGTACGAACTGGGGCGGTTCGTAAACCCCACTCCAATGTTTGGTTGAAGGTCGGCGCGTTTAACGTGTCTCCTCCATATGATGGTAGGTCATTGGTGTATCGCCTAGGTGATCAGCGATATGAAACTGATTTTTATAATGGTTATGTTTCATTGCCTAGTGAGATGATAGGCAACGCAACGCGTCAATGGATAAATCAATCGGGGATATTCTCAATGACGGTTGGTGAAGGCAATACCCTTTTCCCTTACTACACATTGCAGGCTTCGGTGGATGAATTTTACGGTGATTACCGCATTAGACCGGAAGCAGTAGTTAGTATTGAATTTTTTCTGACAACAACTACAACTGCAAAAAAAGATCCCATAATTAGTAAAAACCGGTATACCAAAAGAGTTGTATTGAAAGATAATACGCCTCATGCTTTGGTTGCTGGGCAGCAGCAAGCATTAGAGGAAATATTGAATCTGTTTGAAGGCGATCTATACCAAACAACTGCAACCTTGCCAAAACCTTTAGGACGGTAATTGAATGAAACTTTTCTTTTTTAGATATTTAAAATTGTCCGGCGCTTTGTTTTTTGTCGTGAGTTTTTCTGCCTCTGTTTTGGCGCAAACTTACCCTAATCGCCCCATTCGCTTAATTGTTCCGTTCGCCCCTGGTGGGAGCACTGATATTATTGCCCGCAGTGTTGCGGACGCCTTAGGAAGGCAGCTTGGTCAACCGGTAATTGTTGACAATAAGGCTGGTGGAGGGGGTTCAGTTGGAGCGCTTGAAATAATGCGTGCACCCAAAGACGGTTACACAATTGGTATGGCGACGGTTTCTACAACTGCCGCCAATCCTGCAATCAACTCTAAGATTGGCTATGACCCCATAAAGGATTTCACCCCAATCACCAATATTGCGGCAACGCCAAACGTGATAGCCGTGAACCCTTCGTTCCCGGCCAAAGATTTTAAAACTTTTTTACAGGTGTTAAAAACCAATCCTGGAAAATATTCCTACTCTAGTTCTGGAACAGGCGGTATAGGGCATTTGCAAACGGAATTATTTAAAAGCTTAACAGGGGTATTTATTGTCCATATCCCTTATCGCGGTGCTGGCCCTGCATTAGCTGACACAGTCGGTGGTCAAGTTCCCATGATTTTTGATAACCTTCCTTCAGCTTTGCCGTTTATCAAGGATGGAAAGTTGGTGCCTATTGTGGTTGCAGCCCCCAAACGACTCCCGCAATTGCCCAATGTTCCAACATTTACTGAGGTCGGCTTAGCTCCAGTGAATCGGATGGCGTATTACGGATTTTTGGGGCCTGCTGGTATGCCTAGAGATATCGTTGAAAAGATTTATGCTGGAGTTCAAAAGGCTGTAAGCGATCCTGCTGTTCACAAACGCATTGAAGAAACGGGATCGATTATTAATGTGAATGGGCCGGACGAATTTGCAAAAGAGATTAAGGCTGAATACGCCGTTTACAAGGATGTAGTGGTTAAACAAAAGTTGCAGCTTGATTAATCAACTAGACAACTTTTATCTTAAAAATTAAACAGATGGGGACAGATTATGGATTTAGGAATTAAAGGAAAAGTTGCCTTAGTGTTGGCATCAAGCAGGGGTTTAGGTCAAGCGATGGCAGTATCTTTGGCTCGTGAAGGCGTGAAGGTTGCTGTCACGGGAAGAAACGCTGAAGGTTTAAAACGATCCGTCGAGTTGATTGAGGCCGTTGGCGGTACCGCATTGGCTTTAAGTTGGGATCTGTCAGATTTAACGGCGATTGACAGTCTGGTATCGCAAGTTGAAAAAGAGCTTGGTCCAATCGATATACTCATAAATAACACTGGAGGGCCTCCGCCGACTCCAGCAGCAGGTCAAGATCCAGCTTTATGGTCAAAAAGTTTTAACGATATGGTGCTTTCTTTAATTAGCATTACAGATCGAGTTTTGCCAGGTATGCGCCAGCGTAAGTGGGGCCGCATTATTACCAGCACAACATCTGGCGCTATTTCGCCGATTAAGAACTTGGCTATTTCCAACACCCTTCGTGCAGCCCTGTTGGCTTGGTCTAAAACCCTCGCGACAGAAGTCGCCGCCGAGGGGGTAACAGTAAACGTCATCATGCCTGGGCGTATAGCTACAGACCGTTTGCGTCAGCTTGATGAAGCGCGTGCTAAGCGTGAGGGCGTGTCCTACGATGAAGTCGTTGTTTCTGGTCTTAAAACTATTCCAGCAGGAAGATATGGGGATCCCGCCGAATATGGGGATACGGCTGCGTTTCTTGCAAGTGCAAAAGCATCCTTCATCACCGGCACGGTTACTCGGGTTGATGGTGGACAGATTCAGGCGGTTTGATTGCCTTCTTAATGGGGATAGCGATCCGTTGGTTTAGAAGTTTGCGAAGAGAACTCAGATCCACTGAGCTTGCTTGGTTGTTTGTTGCCCTCACGCTTTCGGTTGCCGCTTTATCAAGTGTGAGTTTTTTGTCAGACCGTATGCAAAATGCATTTCAGTTTGATGCCCGCCAATTGCTGGCCTCGGATCTATTGTTGGCCAGTGATCACCCAATTGAAGAGCGTTTTATTCAAGAGGCTCAAGATCGGAACCTCCAGTTTGCGCAAACCGCGGTATTTCCGAGTATGGGCACCGCTGGTTTACAAAGCAAACTGGTTTCATTAAAGGCGGTTTCGTCTTCCTACCCCTTGCGTGGAAGTCTTCAAATTGATCGGATATCACAGGCTCATTCTTCGAGCGTAGGTATTTCTCAAGCAATTGAAGTGGTTAAGGGCGGCCCAAAGCAAGGGCTTGTATGGGTAGACCCTGCCGTTCTTACTGGGCTAAACGCGAAGCTGGGCGATGAGATCGTGATTGGTAAAAAGCATTTTCAAATTGATGCGGTGCTGGTGCGGGAATTGGATCGGGGCGCGGCGTTTATGAGTTTTGCCCCTCGAGTAATGATGTCTTTAAACGACCTGTCGTCAACGGAGTTGATTGGCTTAGGAAGTCGTGTGACATATCGATTGTTGCTTTCGGGTCCCGATAAGGCTATCAACAGTTTTGAAAAGTGGGTGGCTGAATATATTGCAGCTAAAGGACTCCACGGGATTCGAACAGAGACATTGGAAACTGCTCAGCCTGTAATGCGTAAGACCTTGGATAGGGCGGAACGTTTTTTGGCTTTAATTGCTTTGTTAACCGCAATGGTTTCGGCGGTTGCGATTTCTTTGGCTGTAAGACGGTACGTTTTGAAGCAGGCTGATGCGTGTGCGGTTATGAAATGTTTAGGCGCAAGCCAGCAGTTGATTTTGCAAAAACAATTTGTAACGTTGGCGAGTTTGGGGTTGATTGCTGCTGTTTTGGGGTCTGGATTTGGCTGGCTAGTGCAAAAAATATTGGTGTTGCTGTTGGGCAATTTGGTCATGGCCGATTTACCCGAAGTAACTCTATGGCCCTTGATTTGGAGCGTATCGTTATCGTGGTTCTTGTTGATCGGGTTTGCTGGGCCACCTTTATTTGGTTTGGTTCGAGTTTCCCCAATTCGTTTGGTCAGAAAGGAATTTGGTGGCATTCCCATTATGGCTAAATGGGTAGCTTTATTTGGAATTGGAAGTTGCGTGATTTTAATTTCCCTTGTCGCGCGTGATTGGAGGTTGGCGGCTTGGGTTATCTTAAGTTTTGGTTGCGCAGTAATGGTATTTGCTTCGCTAGCTTGGGGCGCTCTCCTTTTGCTTGGAGTTTATGCAAAAAATGGCTTGAATGGCTATTGTTTACCAAAAAGTTTTGCGGTTCGTTTTGCTTTCAATATTCAATCACGCAGATCTGGATTTGCTGTAATTCAAATCAGCGCCTTGGCAATTGCGCTTATGGCATTGCTTATTATTTTGCTGCTTCGTCAAGACCTTCTGCCGACGTGGCAAAACAATGTGCCCAAGGATGCCCCAAACCATTTTGTGATCAATATTCAATCCGATCAAAAATCCGGTGTTGCTCAAATTCTCCATTCGACTGGGTTGGAAGTCCCCGCCTTTTATCCGATGATCCGAGGACGCTTGGTCGATATTAATGGTCGAAGCGTGTCTGCGGATGATTATGTTGACGATAATGCTCGACGCTTGGTTGATCGCGAATTTAATTTATCGTACGCACAGAATCTTCCCCCTGGGAATCGAATTGTTTCTGGTGAATGGTTTGGGCAGGGTAACTCAATGGATGCGCCGCAAATATCCATAGAAGCGGGTATTGCAAAGACATTAGGATTGAAGTTGGGTGACCGTTTGAAATTTGAGGTTGGAGGGGAGAGCGTGTCCGCGCCCATTACTTCATTGCGAAAGCTCGATTGGGGTTCAATGCGAGTGAATTTTTTTGTAATCATGCCGTCAACGCTGTTGAAAGATTTCCCGCAGTCATGGATCACCGCCTATTTTCAGCCTACTAAATTCAACTCAATGAATGCGGATTCGCTTGATTTTAGGCTTACTCAAGCCTATCCAAATTTAACCGTGGTTGATGTTGCTACAACCTTGCAGCAAATCCAAGAAGTTTTGGATAAGCTGGCTGAGGCTTTAGGGGTGCTCTTTGCTTTTACGATTGCAGCTGCGATTCTGGTTCTATTGGCGGCCATTTCCGCTACTCAAGATGAGCGTTTTAGGGACGCCGCATTGCTAAAAGCCTTGGGCGCTCCACGTTCCGTTTTAGCGCGTATTGCTGCAATTGAGTTGGGAGTTGTTGGTCTATTGGCGGGTTGCCTTGCAGGGTTGGGATCGGGTGCTGCTGCTTGGGCATTGGGTCGATTTGTGCTGGAGATCGAATTTCATTCTTTTGCGGAAGCACTTATTCTGGGGATTATTTTTGGTTTAATTGCCTGTATTCTGGCTGGTTACCGATTTCATCGCAAGATTCAGTTGGCAACAGCAATTGATTGTTTGCGGGAGATCTGATTTCCACCAAGCGGATTTTTTAAAACGAACTTGACTCCTTAAGTGTCAAGGAGCAAGCAATTACGTTTTTGGTAATTCAATCATTTTGGTTTTTGCAAGTCGATCTGGGATACTTTGGCGTCTTAGGGGGTCGCTGCGATCAAGATAAATGCTCAGCGGCCAAATAAAGAGCGCGACAAAAAATAACAATTCAATAATTTCCCATTTTTCGAAATTGAAAAGCCATTGTAAAAGTATGCAAGGCATAAGCCAGAGTGAACCAAAAACATAGCGCCAACAGGCTTGTTTGGCGTTTAATGTTTTCCCGTTAGCGGCCATTAACCTTATCTTCCAGGTTTGCATGGCAAGTGTTTGCCCTGAGTGAGTCCAATACCAGACAAAGTAGAAGCCAAGAACCGCATAAAAATAGAGGAAGGTGAGCCAGCTTGGCAAGGAGATTCCCAATAGCACTCCTAATGCAAGATTGGGCGCTAAAAACGTGAGGGCAAGGACGCCAAGTAGGACAAGTTGCTCGTAGAGTCCACAAGCAACGCGACGCCAAAACTGGGGTGAAGGTAGCTTATCTAGTTCAATTGGCGTCATAAACCAGTAGTGGGCTGCTTACTAACTGGATGCTGCTGTAAGGTCGGTGCGTATGCCGCCGTCGGCTTCTTCTTGCTGTTTTCTGTTGCCGCAAGCTTTTGTTTTTGCTCGTCAGTTAACTGTTGGTATGCTTGCCACGCTTCCGATTTTTTTTCCGCGGGGAATTTCAGGCTGGTGAGGTAATTTTCACGGGCAATGCGGCGATCTCTTTGCGACAGATTTGACCAACTGGCCATTCTGGAGCGAAGACGTTCTTGCTCTTGGGCGCCCATTTTTGGATATAGATTGGCAACCTGAGCCCATTTCTTTCTACTTTCCATAAGCATGTAGTCCCAGTCGGATTCAAGCGGAGCAAGTATTGCCTGTTGTTCGGGTTTTAAGCCCTCCCAACTGCCGTCGGGTTTCTTTTCAACCGCGCCGCTTGATTTGGAGTGGGGCGCAGAGGCTTGAGCGAAGGCGTTATTAGCGATGACAACCTCGGTGAAATTTAGGGCTAGCAACCCTAACGCGCTCACAAAGATTGTTTTAATGGCTTGAATCTGCATTAATTGTTATTTTAGACTGCTCGATTGTGGGTTTGATTGATCCAGGCTATTGGAGTTTTGGTCCCCCTCAGATAGAGGGCCATTCTTTAAAAAAGCCATAAAACCACTATCAGCATACGCATCAGGAGGAACATCGTCAGTTAGAAGTGCTGCGTCAACTTCGGCTATGTCGTTGATGCGCGATTCTTGCTGCCATTGGGCGATAGCAATAAGACCAAAAACCAATACAACAAGGGGTGCCAGCCAACCAAAAGTATTCCATAAGGGGCTAGAACCTGTGGACCAGGTTCCTGCAGACGAGTTGGCAGAAGGTCTAAGTACCCTATCGCTAACTCGGAGGGGCTTGTGTTTGCGAACCGCCAAGGCTTTCATCCGCGCTTGATAAAGGCGGTCTTTGATGTTGGTGGGTAGCTTTCCGCCTCCTTCACGTAATAAGGCGGCACTAGCTAAGCCGAACTGGTCCATATCAAATTCGGCATTGACAGGGCTTAAATGGTCTTCTTGGGCGCGGTTCACAGCGTAATTCCTTTTAATTTCAATGCTTTAGATAAAGATTGGGCAGCTCTAGAGCAATGGGTTTTAACACTTCCTTCGCTACAACTCATAGCTTTGGCCGTGTCAGTAATACTGAGTTCATCCCAATAACGCATCAGGAAGGCTTCTCGTTGACGGGCGGGTAATTTTGATATTTCCGATTCCAATGCCTCCAGTAGTTGGGTCCGTTCAAGTTTTTTCTCCCCATCTTGGTGAATTTCACTATCTTCAGGGGCCTGGAGCTGTTCTAAGGGGTCGTAATCGTCATTTTCATCCTGTTTTTTCCCCATATTCGAGAAGAGCGTGACCCAGGTATTACGAACTTTTTGCCTTCTAAACCAGTCATGCACACGGTTTTGGAGGATTCTTGTGAAAATGAGCGGAAATTCTGTTGCTGGACGATCGCCATACTTTTCAGCAAGCTTAATCATTGCATCTTGCACAATGTCTAGAGCAGCATCGTCGTCCCGAACGGCATAAACAGCTTGCTTGAAAGCGCGCTGTTCAATGCTACTCAGAAAATCAGATAGTTCTTGAGCTGATGCCATGTATTAGATTAGACCTGAATCCCAGAGAAACAGTCTATTTTAGGTGAATGATATAGAATGTAAGGCTTACTACCTAGAAACCCATCCAAGAAGTGGCTTTATTCTGGTAGCAGCGCCGCTCGAACCCAGGCCATAAGTCCGGGACAGAGCAGCCCAAACAATTTTTTGCCGAAAATTGCAAAGGACAATGAAATGAATACTAGTAGCGCAGAATTTTTGGCCAATAAGGCCGATACAAAAACAGCAAACACAACTCCTACTGCTTTAGCTCCTGAAATAATTGGGGCGGAAATGCTCGTTCATGCTTTACATGCTGAGGGAGTGGAGTACGTCTGGGGATACCCTGGCGGGGCAGTGTTATTTATCTACGATGAAATATTTAAGCAGGATAAGTTTGAGCATATCCTGGTGCGCCACGAACAAGCAGCCGTTCATGCGGCAGACGGTTATGCTCGTGCAACCGGTAAGGTTGGGGTGGCCCTAGTGACCTCCGGTCCTGGGGTAACGAATGCAGTGACTGGAATTGCCACAGCCTATACAGATTCAATCCCTATGGTGATCATTAGCGGTAACGTGCCGACTTTCGCTATAGGTGAGGATGCATTTCAAGAGGCTGATACCGTTGGAATAACGCGTCCGGTAGTTAAGCACAATTTTTTAGTTAAAGATGTGAATGACCTTGCTTTGACGTTGAAGAAGGCATTTCATATTGCTCGTACTGGACGCCCTGGCCCCGTATTGGTTGATATCCCAAAAGATGTATCTGCAGCGAAAGGTCGCTTTGTTTACCCGGATCATTTGGAAATGCGTTCCTACAATCCGGTTGTTAAAGGGCATAGCGGGCAGATTCGTAAGGCTGTTAATTTGCTGCTTGAGGCAGAGAGGCCTTATATTTACACGGGTGGTGGAGTGATCCTTGCGGATGCCGCTCCAGAACTCAAAGCGTTTGCCGATCTGTTGGGGTATCCGGTTACCAATACCCTGATGGGCTTGGGTGGTTTTCCTGGAACAAGCCCTCAATTTTTAGGCATGCTGGGAATGCATGGTACTTACGAAGCGAACATGGCGATGCAGCACTCCGATGTGTTGATTGCAATTGGCGCCCGATTTGACGATCGTGTAATTGGGAATATTGCTCACTTTGCAAGTCATCCTCGCAAAATTATCCATATCGATATTGATCCTTCAGTAATTTCAAAGCGGGTCAAGGTGGACGTTCCAATCGTCGGTAACTTAAAAGACGTATTGCAAGACATGACGGCGCAGATTCAGGCTGCCGGACCTCGTAAAAATGATGCCAAACTGGCTGATTGGTGGCATCAGATTAATGAGTGGCGAAAAAAAGATTGCTTGAAATACGATACTGAATCCCAAATCGTTAAACCTCAATATGTGGTTCAAAAATTATGGGAGCTTACGAATGGTGATGCCATTGTTTGTTCGTATGTAGGCCAGCATCAGATGTGGGCAGCGCAATTCTACAAGTTTGATAAACCGCGTCGTTGGATAAATTCAGGCGGCCTTGGGACGATGGGTGTTGGTTTGCCTTATGCAATGGGCATTAAAAAGGCTTTTCCTGACCAGGATATTTTTACGATTACTGGCGAGGGATCAATACAGATGTGTATTCAAGAGTTGTCAACATGTAAGCAGTACAACACGCCTGTAAAGATTGTCTCTTTAAATAATCGCTATCTTGGCATGGTCCGTCAATGGCAGGAGCTGACATACAACAAGCGTTATTCAAGTTCATATATGGATTCCTTGCCGGATTTTGTGAAGCTTGCGGAGGCCTATGGGCATGTTGGGATGCGTATTGAAAAGAAATCCGATGTCGAAGGGGCTCTGAAAGAAGCGATTCGATTGAAGGATCGCACTGTGTTTATGGATTTTCAGACGGATCCCAAGGAGAATGTATGGCCAATGGTTCAGGCCGGCAAGGGAATTACGGAGATGTTGTTGGGTAGCGAGGACCTCTAATGCGACATATTATTTCTGTATTGTTAGAGAACGAACCTGGCGCCTTGTCACGGGTAGTGGGTTTATTTTCTGCCCGAGGCTATAACATTGAAACGTTGAGTGTTGCTCCGACTGAGGATCCATCATTGTCCCGCATGACGATTGTGACCATTGGTTCGGACGATGTCATTGAGCAGATCACAAAGCATTTAAACCGACTGGTTGAGGTTGTTAAGGTTTTTGATTTAACGGAAGGCCCGCACATTGAGCGCGAGTTGATGTTGATAAAAGTGCGGGCAGTTGGCAAGGAGCGCGAGGAGTTAAAGCGCACCACTGATATTTTTCGCGGTCGAATCATAGATGTGACGGATAAGAGCTTCACGATAGAGTTGACTGGGGATGGTGCCAAGTTGGATGCGTTTATCGAGTCCATTGACCGAGCCTCAATTTTAGAGACCGTGCGTTCCGGCGGTTCTGGTATCGGGCGCGGAGAGCGGATCTTAAAAGTCTAATTTTTATTAAATCGATTTACTACTGCATATAACAACACAAGGAAAGAGCATGAAAGTTTTTTACGATAAAGATGCCGATTTGTCCCTCATTAAAGGCAAAAAGGTTACGATCATTGGCTACGGTTCGCAGGGTCATGCCCATGCGTTAAATCTTAATGATTCGGGTGTGAAGGTAACTGTTGGTTTGCGCAAAGATGGCGCATCTTGGAAAAAAGCGGTTAACGCAGGTTTAACGGTGAAAGAAGTCGCCGATGCCGTTAAGGATGCTGATGTTGTCATGATGTTATTGCCAGACGAGCAAATCGCTGAAGTGTATAAAAACGAAGTTCATGGGAATATTAAGCAGGGAGCAGCATTGGCGTTCGCGCATGGTTTTAACGTTCACTATGGTCAAGTTCAGCCTCGCGCCGATCTAGATGTGATTATGATTGCGCCAAAAGCGCCGGGACATACTGTTCGCGGAACGTATTCCCAAGGAGGTGGCGTTCCTCATTTGATTGCCGTATATCAGGACAAATCTGGGTCTGCCCGTGATGTTGCTTTGTCATACGCGACTGCAAACGGCGGTGGACGTGCTGGAGTTATTGAAACCAACTTCCGTGAAGAGACTGAAACTGATCTGTTCGGTGAGCAGGCTGTTCTTTGTGGGGGCGCAGTTGAATTGATTAAAGCCGGTTTTGAGACATTGGTCGAGGCTGGGTATGCACCCGAAATGGCTTATTTTGAGTGCTTGCACGAATTGAAGCTGATTGTTGATCTGATATATGAAGGTGGGATTGCGAATATGAACTATTCGATCTCAAATAATGCAGAGTACGGCGAGTATGTAACCGGGACTCGTATCGTTACAGAGGAAACTAAAAACGCAATGCGTCAGTGCTTAAAGGACATCCAAACAGGAGAGTACGCCAAGAGCTTTATTTTGGAAAACAAAGCCGGTGCACCAACTTTGGTTTCACGTCGCCGCTTAAATGCCGAACATCAAATTGAGGTGGTTGGTGGTAAGTTGCGTTCCATGATGCCTTGGATTGCCAAGAATAAGCTTGTAGATCAGACCAAGAACTAAAGGCTCCTAAATATGATGTATCCACACCCCATTATTGCCAAAGAAGGCTGGCCATATTTAGCATTGGTGGGGGTCGTAACCTTGCTGGTCCATCATTTTGGCGGGTTTATCTGGGCATGGCCTTTTTGGCTTATATTTTTCTTTGTCTTGCAGTTTTTCCGCGATCCGCAAAGAATTGCGCCATTGGGCTCTGACCTTGTTTTATCTCCTGCCGATGGGCGCATTGTTGTTGTGGAAAAAGCGATTGATCCGTATGCGAATCGTGAAGCCTTAAAAATCAGCGTATTTATGAACGTGTTTAATGTCCATTCAAACCGTATTTCTGTTGGGGGATACGTAAGAGAGGTTCAATACTTTCCTGGCCAGTTTGTGAATGCGTCCTTAGATAAAGCTTCTAATGAGAATGAGCGTAACGCAATAATTATTGATGCAAATGGTCAAATTGTTACTTTGGTGCAGGTTGCGGGTTTAATCGCTAGGCGGATCCTTTGCTATATCCATGTGGGAGATCGAGTTACGCCAGGTGAACGGTATGGATTTATCCGCTTTGGCTCACGAGTTGATGTGTATTTACCTTTGACTGCCAAGCCGTTGGTAAGCGTTGGGGATAAAGTTTTTGCTACAAATACAGCCTTGGCAATGTTGCCGGGTTTGAGTTAACCGGTTTAGAAAATCCAATCAAGTTAGGAATCATTCTTTGAGTCCATTTCGCCATCGTTATCGCTTTGACCGTAGCCGTATTGAGCGAAATCGCCTAATGCGAAAGCGATCCATGCGTTCTGAGGAAGAGTGGCCAAACGACCATATCGATGGCCCTGATTTTGAAGTTGAGGAGGCTCATATCGAAAAGCCTCGATTAAGGAGCAAGGGGATTTACCTCCTGCCTAATGCATTTACGACAGCCGCATTATTTTGTGGGTTTTTTGCAATTGTTAATGCAATGAATGACCAATTTCAAGTTGCTGCAATTGCAATTTTTGCTGCTCTGGTTCTGGATGGCATGGATGGCCGAATTGCTCGTATGACAAATACGCAAAGTGCATTTGGTGAACAGTACGATTCTTTGGCAGACATGGTTTCCTTTGGGGTTGCGCCTGCCTTAGTCGCATACGAATGGGTCTTAAAGGATCTAGGGAAATGGGGATGGTTGGCTGCATTTACTTATTGCGCGGGCGCGGCTTTGAGGTTGGCTCGATTTAACGTTAATACTGGTGTTGTGGATAAAAAGTTCTTTCAAGGTTTGCCTAGTCCAGCAGCGGGCGCTTTGTTAGCCGGTTTTATTTGGCTGGCCGACGACAATAAAATCCCTGTTCGGGATACGGCAATCCCCTGGGTTACATTTTTTATCACCGTTTATGCAGGATTAACCATGGTTTCAAATGCCCATTTTTATAGTGGAAAGGCTTTAGATATTCGATATCGAGTCCCATTTGGCGTTATGGTTTTAATGATTCTGACCTTTGTTTTAATTTCATCGAATCCGCCGTTAACTCTTTTTGGATTATTTGTTGCTTATTCCCTATCTGGCTATGTAATTTGGGCATGGGAATCGTTTAGTGGCCGCCGCTTAGGTTGAAATGAAATTTTTTTCGTCAAGATAATAAATTTCGGGTATATTTGAACCATGGTTAATACTGTTATTCGTTTAAGAGGTCTCCTTCTGCTAGCACTAAGCATAAAGCTTGGGGCGGGTAAGGCCTAAGTTAATGAACTAAATTAATCATTAACTCCCACATACCAGCCCCAGCTAATTGCTGGGGTTTTTATTTTTGGAAAATGTTGTAAAGATTGAAATTTATTGTGCGACAGGAGAATTAAGATGGAAGACAAGGTTATTATTTTTGATACCACTTTGCGTGATGGGGAGCAATCTCCTGGCGCCTCTATGACAAAAGACGAAAAGGTTCGTATTGCCCGCCAGTTGGAGCGACTGAAGGTTGATGTAATAGAAGCGGGATTTGCGGCGAGTTCTGATGGCGATTTTGATGCCATAGCAGCCGTTGCTGCAACAGTCAAAGACTCAATCGTTTGTTCTTTAGCGCGAGCAAATGACAAGGATATTTCTCGTGCTTCTGATGCATTAAAGCAAGCCAAATCAAAGCGGATCCATATATTTTTGGCCACAAGCCCATTGCATATGGAATTGAAGTTGCGGATGAGTCCTGAGCAAGTGTTGGAGCAAGCCAAACGTTCAATTCGCTTTGCTCGCAATCTTTGTGATGATGTCGAGTTTTCAGCAGAAGACGGATACCGCTCTGAAATGGATTTTTTATGCCGAGTCTTCGAGGCTGCGATTAATGAAGGTGCTACCACGATCAATGTGCCCGATACCGTTGGTTATGCAATTCCAGAGTTGTATGGCGAGTTTATTAAAACAGTGCGTACTCGAGTGCCAAATTCAGACAAGGCAGTTTGGTCAGTGCATTGCCACAATGATTTGGGGATGGCGGTTGCCAACTCCTTGGCAGGGGTAAAGATTGGCGGGGCTCGACAAATTGAGTGCACCATTAATGGTTTGGGTGAGCGCGCCGGAAATACTGCTTTAGAGGAGGTTGTCATGTCTCTTCGTACGCGGAAGGATTATTTTAATTTGGTATCGGGTATTGATGCTAGCCAAATTGTTCCGGCATCCAAGTTGGTTTCTCAAATCACGGGGTTTGTTGTTCAGCCAAATAAGGCCGTGGTTGGGGCAAATGCGTTTGCGCATGCTTCGGGAATACATCAGGACGGAATATTAAAGGCACGGGAAACCTACGAAATTATGCGCGCTGAAGATGTTGGCTGGTCCGCGAATAAAATCGTTTTAGGCAAATTGTCTGGACGAAATGCTTTTAAGCAGCGATTGCAAGAGTTGGGGATTGCGATAGAAGCCGAGGGCGATTTGAATGATGCTTTTTCACGTTTTAAGACGCTTGCAGACCAAAAATCGGAAATTTTTGACGAGGATATCATTTCAATAATGGCAGGTTCAACCGTGGAGGAGGGCGAGTTTTACCGATTTATATCCTTAAAACAGCATTCTCAAACTGGTGAACGCCCCATATCGCAGGTAACTTTGCAAATGGGCGATAAAGAGGTTAGCGCTGAGGCGGAAGGTAATGGGCCGGTAGATGCCAGTTTGAACGCAATCGAGTCGATTGCCAAAAGCGGAGCGGAGCAGTTGCTTTATTCCGTGAACGCCATTACATCAGGAACTCAATCACAAGGCGAGGTGACGGTGCGCTTGTCAAAAGGGGGTCGGATTGTGAATGGTGTTGGGACAGATCCGGATATTATTGCGGCATCCGCGAAGGCCTATTTATCCGCATTGAATAAACTACACGATCCAAGGCGCGAAAAGCTAAACGCGCAAATGGCGCCATAATTGTTAGCAATGCTTCGGGCTGGTTTGAATCGGCCATCGCTTGATGGTCGATGATGGGCAAGTAGTGAACCTCAAGGTAAGTTCGATAGCGACTTAAACCTTCATTTATTTCCCATCAGATTGATTTTAAAGAGATTTATTGTCGTCGAAGGGGATTTAACTGCTTTATTGGGGTTTTAAGGATATTTTTTCTACAGGGAGGCTTTAGGTATTAAAAGCCCAACTCTGCTACAATTCGATGGCTTTGATTTCTAAAGCTTTTTTGCAGTATTAGACTAGTTTAATCGAGATAATTTTTTAACACGGCACGATGGGTGAGAGCTCAAGTGTTCGCAAGTAAGGAGTATGAAAATGGCAGTTGCTGATATTAAAACGGCGGAAATCGTCAAACAAAATGCGCGTAGCGCAAATGATACGGGAAGTCCTGAAGTGCAAGTTTCATTGCTAACGGCCCGTATTAATGAATTAACCCCCCATTTCAAGGCAAATGCTAAGGATCATCACAGCCGTCGTGGCTTATTGAAGATGGTTTCGCGTCGCCGTCGGCTTTTGGATTACCTCAAAGGCAAAGATTTGGATCGCTATCGTGCGTTGATTGAGAAGTTAGGTCTCCGTAAGTAATTCTTGTCGGTATTGCATCTGTGCCATCTTTCTTAAGGTGTATCTTTAAAACGGTACATATTAGGTAGGTGGCATGTTTTTTTGAGCAGTTCAAGGTTGCCTGTTTAGGGGATCGTGTCATTCCAATGAGAATCTGGATTTTCCAGTGTCTCCCTGGAATGGCATCCCTTGCGATCTTTAAATGTTCCAGTGATTTCGTGGCGCTGTTTATCCCGCGATGAATTTGCGAGCACTTCTTATATAGTGCTCAAGAAAAATTTGGAGAAGATCAGAATGACAATGTTCAATAAAGTAGTGAAAAGTTTTCAATGGGGCAATCATCAGGTAACTATGGAAACTGGTGAGGTAGCGCGCCAGTCTGGAGGTGCTGTTATTGTTAATGTTGATGACACAGTTGTACTGGGTACTGTTGTTGCATCAAAGACAGCTAAACCGGGCCAGGATTTTTTTCCTTTAACCGTTGATTACCTAGAAAAAACCTATGCTGCAGGAAAAATCCCTGGTGGTTTTTTTCGTCGCGAAGGTCGACCATCAGAAGCTGAAACATTAACTTCCCGTTTGATTGATAGACCTATTCGTCCATTATTCCCAGAAGGTTTTTACAATGAAGTTCAGGTTGTAATTCATGTTCTGTCTATTAACCCAGATGTCCCTTCTGATATACCGGCGTTGATTGCAGCTTCAGCAGCATTAGCTGTTTCAGGCATTCCATTTAGCGGTCCTGTTGGCGCAGCTCGCGTTGGTTATCGCGATGGCGCATATCTTTTGAATCCAACCCGTTCTGAACAGGCTACTAGTGAGTTGGACCTGATTGTTGCGGGCACGCAAGCTGCAGTTTTGATGGTTGAGTCTGAGGCGCAGCAACTGTCAGAAGAAGTGATGTTGGGTGCCGTAGTGTTTGGGCATGAACAAATGCAAATCGCTATTAATGCGATTCAAGAATTGGTTAAGGATGCTGGAAAACCAGAGTGGGATTGGCAAGCTCCAGCTAAGGATGAACCATTTATCGCTAAGGTAGCTGCACTGGCAGATACCCCTCTTCGCGAAGCATATCAAATTCGTCAAAAGCAAGCTCGTTCAGCTCAGCTTAAGGAAATTACAGCCAATGTTTTAGCGAAGTTGTCTGTTGATGGAGATGTTGATGATGTTGCCGTCCGTAACGTTTTGTTCGACATCGAAGCAAAGATTGTTCGCAGCCAAATATTAAATGGTGAGCCACGCATTGATGGTCGCGATACGCGAACAGTTCGTCCAATTGAAATTCGTAATGGTGTTTTGCCGCGGACACATGGCTCCGCATTGTTTACCCGCGGGGAAACCCAAGCCCTTGTAGTGGCTACTTTGGGCACAGCGCGTGATGAGCAAATTATTGACGCCTTAGAAGGCGAGTACCGCGATCGCTTTATGTTCCACTACAACATGCCTCCTTTTGCCACGGGCGAAACGGGTCGTGTGGGCAGTCCAAAACGACGCGAAATTGGTCATGGACGTTTAGCTAAGCGAGCCTTGATACCTGTGCTTCCAAACTTGGAGGATTTTGCATACAGTATTCGTGTTGTTTCTGAAATTACAGAATCAAATGGCTCATCATCGATGGCCTCAGTTTGTGGCGGTTGTTTGGCATTAATGGATGCTGGCGTACCAGTTAAGGCGCATGTAGCTGGCGTAGCAATGGGTCTTATATTGGATGGAAATCGCTTTGCTGTATTGACTGACATTCTGGGTGACGAAGATCATCTAGGCGATATGGACTTTAAGGTGGCCGGTACTGCAAATGGTATTACTGCTCTGCAAATGGATATTAAGGTTCAAGGTATCACCAAGGAAATTATGCAGGTTGCCCTAGCTCAGGCTAAGGAAGGGCGTTTGCATATCCTTAGTGAAATGCAATCCGCAATGGGTTCTGTACGTACTGAACTTTCAGAGCACGCCCCGCGTATGGTTTCGTTTAAGATCCATCCAGACAAAATTCGTGAGGTGATCGGTAAGGGTGGGGCAACCATTCAAGCGCTTACCAAGGAAACGGGTTGCAGCATTGATATTAAAGATGATGGAACTGTAACCATTGCTTCTACAAGTGCTGAAGGTATGGCTGAAGCAAAGAGCCGTATTGAGGGTATAACTGCTGAAGCAGAAGTTGGAAAAATCTACGAAGGCCCTGTTGTCAAGCTTTTAGAGTTTGGGGCTTTGGTAAATATTCTTCCAGGAAAAGATGGTCTTTTGCATATTTCAGAAATATCAAATGAGCGTGTTAAAGAAGTTAAGGATTACCTGCAAGAAGGGCAGATTGTTCGCGTCAAATTATTGGCTGCGGATGAACGTGGTCGATTACGCTTGTCGCTGAAGGCAGCGATGGCTGAAGAAGGGGGTTCAATCTCTCCTTTGGCTGCGAGCACTGAAGCTGTAGTAATTACAACTCCGGTTGATGGCGAAAATGCTTAAGTAAATAATTAACCGTTACAAGAGGCTTGCAATGCGCGTAATTGAAATTCGTGAACATGGTGCTCCTGAAGTGCTTGTTCCAACAACCCGTCCTGATCCTGCGTTACCTGCTAAAGGATCAGGAGAGGTTTTGATTCGCGTTCTTGCGGCCGGGATCAATCGTCCCGATGTGCTTCAGCGAAAAGGACATTATCCAGTCCCTGCAGGAGCTTCCGATATTCCTGGGCTTGAAGTTGCAGGTGAAATTATTGGTGGTGATCTATCCCATTCCGATAACGTATTTAGCTTAAAGTTGGGCGATAAGGTTTGTGCGCTTGTTCAGGGGGGCGGTTACGCCGATTTATGTATTGCCCCGATTGGACAATGCTTGCCTTATCCGAAAGGATTTTCTGATCTTGAGGCTGCAGCATTGCCCGAAACATTTTTCACTGTTTGGAGCAATGTTTTCATGCGGGGCGAACTATCTGAAGGTGAGTCGCTCTTGGTTCAAGGTGGTTCAAGCGGTATTGGAGTTACTGCCATTTTAATTGCTAAGGCATTGGGTCATCAGGTGATCGTAACTGCCGGAACCGATGAAAAATGCGCTGCTTGCGTCAGATTGGGTGCTGATTTTGCTATCAATTACAAGACACAAGATTTTGTAGAGGAAATAAAAAAGATTACTGAAGGCAAAGGGGTTAATGTTGTCTTAGACATGGTTACCGGATCCTATGTTCAACGAGAAATAGATTGTTTAGCAGACGATGGCCGCATCGTCATCATTGCTATTCAAGGTGGTTCTAAGGCCGAAGTGAATACTGGTCAAATTTTACGTCGTCGCCTAACTGTCACTGGGTCGACACTTCGCCCAAGGTCGGTAGCGTTTAAACGTCAAATTGCCATGCAATTGCATGAGCGGATTTGGCCTTTGCTTAATTCGGGAAATTTAAAGCCGGTTATTTATAAAACCTTTTCCTTGGAGCAGGCTTCTGAGGCTCATCGGCTAATGGAGTCTAGTGAGCATGTCGGTAAAATAGTATTAACGGTATAAAAAATGCGTCCACTAATTGTTATTGGCAACTGGAAAATGAACGGCAATCTTGCGGCAAATCGCGAGTGGGTTCAAATAGTTTGTCATGGCATGGAAAAGGGCATGCCTGCTGGACGTCGATATGGTGTATGCGCCCCTTATCCTTATCTTGCCCAGTGCGGTGAATTAATTCAGACTTGTTCCCTAGCGTTTTTAAGCCTAGGCGCCCAGGACGTTTCTGCCCATGTTTCAGGAGCTTATACGGGCGAGGTTAGCGCAAGCATGTTACGTGAGCTAGGATGTACTTACGTAATCGTCGGACATTCTGAAAGACGCGAGATGCATCAAGAAACCGATGAATTGGTTTCTGAAAAGGCATTGCAAGCATTAGACAACGGATTAACGCCAATTATTTGTGTTGGTGAGACTGCCGTTGAAAGAAATTCCGGAAGAGCGGTTGAAGTTGTTCGCGGACAAATTTCTCGCCAGGTTTCAATTCTGCAAGACCGTTTGGCGGATTGTTTGGTGGCATATGAGCCAATTTGGGCGATTGGAACAGGCAAGGTTGCGAGTGCCCAGGTTGCTCAAGATGTTCATCGGGCTATTCGCTTGCAACTTGCCGAATTTGATGAGGATGTTGCGTCCCATGTATGTATTTTATACGGCGGCAGCGTGAAGCCTGAAAATGCGGTTGAACTATTTGCTATGCCTGATATAGATGGCGGACTAATTGGGGGCGCATCACTGAATCCCCGGGATTTCTTGGCAATTTGTCAGGCATAAAAATTTTTATTTGGAGGTAAATCATGGAATGGTTTAAGACTTTGTTAATTGTGTTGCAGATTGTTTCTGCTTTTGCAGTGATTTTGCTTGTCCTGCTGCAGCAGGGTAAGGGAGCTGATATGGGCGCAGCCTTCGGATCGGGGGCGTCCGGAAGTTTGTTTGGCGCAAGCGGTTCCGCAAATTTTCTATCGCATACCACTGCCGTATTTGCAGTGGTATTTTTTGTTAGCACTTTGGCGATTACTTGGGTGGGAAATAAAAAGAGCGTAAGTACTGGTGTGTTGTCTGGCACTGTTGCTCCTACCGCCATAACTGAGACCCCCCCAGTGGTTCCTGCTCAGGACCCAACAAAGCCGGCTGTTCCGAAATAAGCGCAGGAGCAGTAAAAAATTTAATTTTTTGTTTATTGCCAATAATTTAAGCAATTTAAGTGGTGCAATGCAGTAGAATTATCGTGTTTTGCAAGATGCCGACGTGGTGAAATTGGTAGACACGCTATCTTGAGGGGGTAGTGGCTTAGGCTGTGCGAGTTCGAGTCTCGCCGTCGGCACCAAATGAACAGAATTTGTTTTAGATCAACTTGTAGACCATAAGAATGATTCATAATTCCTAGGATTTTTGAATAAACAGATAACGACTCAGGACCAGGACAATTTTGAACCTCGCTAATTACTTTCCAGTTCTACTATTTATCCTAGTTGGTGTTGGGGTTGGTCTGGTCCCTATGTACTTAGGCAAGATTCTTGCCCCTTCAAAACCTGATCCCGAAAAACTCTCCCCTTACGAATGCGGTTTTGAAGCATTTGAAGACGCTCGCATGAAGTTTGACGTGCGTTATTACCTTATTGCAATTTTGTTTATCCTGTTTGATCTTGAAACGGCCTTTTTGTTCCCTTGGGGTGTTGCATTGCGTGATATTGGTTGGGCTGGCTATGCCTCTATGGTGATTTTCCTATTGGAGTTCATTGTTGGGTTTGTGTATATCTGGAAAAAGGGCGCTCTCAACTGGGAGTGATAGATATGGCATTAGAAGGCATTCTTAAAGAAGGATTTATAACAACCACTGCGGATCAGTTAATTAACTGGACGCGTAATGGTTCTTTGTGGCCGATGACTTTTGGTTTGGCTTGTTGCGCCGTAGAAATGATGCATGCTGGCGCATCCCGTTACGATCTGGATCGGTTTGGGGTTGTGTTTCGTCCTTCTCCACGCCAATCTGATTTGATGATTGTTGCAGGTACCTTAACCAATAAGATGGCGCCTGCATTGCGTAAGGTCTACGATCAAATGCCTGAGCCGCGTTGGGTGATTTCAATGGGTTCTTGTGCGAATGGTGGCGGTTATTACCATTATTCTTATTCGGTTGTTCGTGGTTGTGATCGCATTATTCCGGTTGATATTTATGTTCCTGGTTGTCCTCCGACTGCTGAAGCCTTGATTTATGGAATTATTCAGTTGCAGTCGAAAATCGGTCGAACCAGCACAATTGCAAGGAAAGCTTAAATGTCAGATCGTTTAAATGTTCTTGCCTTGCATTTGGAGCGTGTTTTGGGTCAAAGCGCCAAAACCATTGAGATTGCTTTAAATGAAGTGACGTTGGTAGTTGAAGCCGCAAATTATCATGAGACTGCGCTACTGCTCCGCGATGATCCTTCCCTGGCATTCGAGCAATTAATCGATTTATGCGGTATTGATTATCAAACATTCCGAGATGGCTCTTGGACTGGCCTTCGCTTTGCTGTTGTTAGTCACTTGCTATCAATTAAGCACAATTGGCGTCTACGAGTGCGAGTTTTTGCGCCCGATGATTATTACCCTGTGGTTGCGTCAATAACGCCTATTTGGAATTCTGCAAATTGGTTTGAGCGTGAAGCGTTCGATTTGTATGGGATTTTATTTGACGGCCATGAAGATCTGCGCCGCATTTTGACTGATTATGGGTTTATTGGCCATCCATTCCGCAAAGATTTTCCTGTAGCGGGTAATGTTGAAATGCGCTATGACCCTGAATTAAAACGCGTTATTTATCAGCCAGTCACAATTGAAACGCGTGAAGTGACGCCTCGCGTGATACGAGAAGAGCAGTATGGGGGCGAGGTCTAAGTCATGGCTCAAATTAAAAACTACACCCTCAATTTTGGCCCCCAGCATCCTGCGGCGCATGGCGTATTGCGGTTGGTGCTTGAATTGGATGGAGAGGTTATTCAGCGAGCTGATCCGCATATAGGTTTATTGCATCGTGCTACAGAAAAATTGGCTGAAACTCGCACCTGGGTACAAAACGTTCCTTATATGGATCGCTTGGATTATGTTTCGATGATGGTCAATGAGCATGCTTATGTCATGGCGATTGAGAAGTTGCTTGGTATAGATGTTCCATTGCGCGCTCAATATATTCGCGTGATGTTTGATGAGCTTACGCGACTGTTAAATCATCTTCTATGGATTGGCGCTCACGGCCTTGATGTGGGTGCAATGGCGGTTTTCTTATACGCTTTCCGGGAGCGCGAAGATATTTTTGATATGTATGAAGCCGTTTCTGGCGCACGCATGCATGCTGCTTACTACCGTCCCGGTGGCGTATATCGTGATTTGCCTGATTCAATGCCTCTTTATGAAAAGTCCAAAACCCGAAGTGCGGCCAAAGTGAAGCGTTTGAATGAGAATCGAAGTGGAACTTTATTGGACTTCATTGAAGACTTTACAAAGCGCTTTCCTGCTTATGTGGACGAATATTGCAATTTGTTGACTGGTAATCGCATCTGGAAGCAGCGTCTTGTTGGTATTGGGGTTGTTTCACCCGAGCGCGCTTTGCAACTGGGTTTTACTGGGCCTATGTTGCGTGGATCCGGAATTGAGTGGGATTTGCGTAAGAAGCAGCCATATGAAGTCTATGATCAAATGGATTTTGATGTGCCGGTTGGTGTTAATGGCGACTCATATGACCGCTACCTAATTCGCATGGAAGAGATGTATCAGTCAAACCGGATCATTCAACAGTGCGCTACTTGGTTGCGGGCAAATCCTGGACCGGTTATGAGTGATAACCATAAAGTTGCTCCGCCATCCAGAGTCGATATGAACACCAATATGGACGAGTTAATCCATCATTTCAAGCTATTTACTGAAGGTATTCACGTTCCCGATGGTGAGGCTTATTCAGCAGTCGAGCATCCAAAAGGCGAATTTGGGATATATCTAGTATCGGATGGTGCGAATAAGCCATATCGCATGAAAATTCGCGCGCCTGGTTTCGTTCATCTCTCAGCAATGGATGAGATGGCGCGTGGTCATATGCTTGCGGATGCAGTAGCAATTATCGGAACTCAAGATATTGTATTTGGCGAGATTGATCGTTAAGGGCGCCAAGGATAAATTAATGACATCAACTCCATTCATCCAACTTTCCGCAAAAACGCGAGCAGAAATAGATCGCAATATTGCTAAATATCCTTCTAACCATAAGGAATCAGCAGTTATGGCTTCCTTGATAGCTGCTCAATCTGAAGTGGGTTGGGTATCGGCTGAGGTTATTGCCGAAGTAGCTTCTATCTTGGGTATGCCTGCGATTGCGGTAGAAGAAGTTGCTACTTTCTATAATATGTACGACACCAAGCCGGTTGGAAAATTCAAATTGGTTGTTTGTACAAATCTTCCCTGCCAACTAACTAAAGGCGGAACCGCTGCTCAGTATTTAAAGGAAAAGTTGGGGATTGGCTTTAACGAGACAACTCCTTGCGGCACATTTACCTTAAAAGAAGGCGAGTGCATGGGCGCTTGCGGAGACTCCCCGGTATTACTGGTGAACAATAAGCGCATGTGTAGTTTTATGAGCAATGAAAAAATTGATGCTTTGATTGAAGAGTTGCGCAAAGAGGCGAGTTTGGTTGCCAATGCTGCAGAAGGGAAGTCGGCATGACCAGTTTGCATAATCGCCACATCAAACCGTTGATTCTCGCGGGTCTAAATGGTGACAATTGGCGTCTGAAGGATTACGAGAGTCGTGGCGGGTATCAGCAGCTGCGCAGAATTTTAAGTGAGAAGGTTACGCCTGACTCATTGATTGCAGAATTGAAGGCGTCATCGTTGCGTGGTCGTGGCGGTGCAGGCTTTCCTACGGGGTTGAAATGGAGTTTTATGCCACGTCAATTTCCGGGTGAAAAATATTTGGTTTGCAATAGCGATGAAGGTGAGCCTGGAACATTTAAAGACCGTGACATCTTGCGCTATAACCCACATGCGTTGATTGAGGGGATGATTATTGGCGCCTACACAATGGGCATCTCGGTTGGGTATAACTATATTCATGGTGAAATATGGGAAGTGTATTCACGCTTTGAAGAGGCTTTAGAAGAGGCGCGAGCAGCAGGATTTTTAGGTGAAAAAATATTGGGAACGGATTTTAGCTTTCAATTGCATGCATCTCCAGGTTGGGGTGCATACATCTGTGGCGAAGAAACGGCCTTATTGGAATCCCTTGAAGGCAAAAAAGGACAGCCTCGATTTAAGCCTCCTTTCCCAGCAAGTTTTGGTTTGTATGGCAAACCGACTACGATTAACAATACGGAAACGTTTGCGGCTGTACCATTTCTTTTGGCGATAGGCGGCAAGGCTTATTTGGAGATGGGTAAGCCGAATAATGGTGGGACGAAGATTTTTTCCGTATCAGGTGATGTTGCTTATCCTGGTAATTATGAAATTCCATTGGGAACACCTTTTACTGAATTATTAAAATTAGCCGGAGGAATGCGCGACGGCTCCTCACTAAAGGCGGTAATTCCTGGTGGGTCATCGGCTCCGGTTGTTCCGGCTCAAATGATGATGGATTTGACGATGGATTACGACAGCGTTGCTAAAGCGGGTTCAATGCTTGGTTCAGGGGCAGTAATTGTCATGAACGATACGCGTTGCATGGTGAAGGCCTTGTTGCGCTTATCTTATTTCTATCATGAGGAGTCCTGTGGGCAGTGCACACCTTGCCGTGAAGGTACGGGATGGATGTGGCGCATTGTGAATCGCATAGAGCACGGCGAAGGACGTTTAGAAGATTTGGATTTATTAAATGATGTAGCAGCAAATATTCAAGGCCGCACAATCTGCGCTCTTGGCGATGCAGCAGCAATGCCAGTGCGCGGAATGCTAAAGCATTTTATGGATGAATTTGTGTACCACGTTGAGCACAAGCGATGCTTGGTGCCAGCATATGTTTAGTAATTACTTCAGATGACATTACAGGATTGCCTAAAGTGAGCATGGTTGAAATCGAATTAGATGGGAAGGCTGTAGAGGTTCCGCAGGGTTCGATGGTGATGCACGCCGCGAATAAGCTTGGCACGTACATACCTCACTTCTGCTACCACAAGAAATTATCAATTGCTGCTAATTGCCGCATGTGTTTAGTTGAGGTTGAAAAAGCTCCGAAGCCTTTGCCGGCATGCGCTACACCTGTAACGCAGGGAATGAAGGTGTTTACCCATTCTGCTAAGGCTGTAGAGGCCCAAAAATCAGTTATGGAGTTTTTATTAATAAACCATCCCTTGGATTGCCCAATATGCGATCAAGGTGGTGAGTGCCAATTGCAAGATTTAGCGGTTGGATACGGTAATTCAAGCTCACGCTACAACGAAGAAAAGCGCGTTGTATTCCACAAAAACATTGGCCCCTTGGTGTCAATGGAGGAAATGTCCCGTTGCATACATTGCACGCGTTGCGTGCGTTTTGGGCAGGAAGTTGCTGGGGTTATGGAATTGGGAATGGTTAATCGTGGTGAGCATTCCGAAATTAGTACATTTTTAGGGCAGACAGTTGACTCCGAACTATCAGGAAACATGATTGATCTATGCCCTGTTGGCGCACTTACAAGCAAGCCATTTAGGTATTCTGCTCGCACATGGGAACTCCGTCGCAAGCGTTCATTGAGTCCGCATGATAGTTTGGGTGCAAATACCACCATTCAAACCAAGGCCAATCGAGTGATGCGTGTTGTTGCATTGGAGAATGAATCAATAAATGAGTGCTGGATTAGCGACCGGGATCGGTTTGCTTATGAAGGCTTGAATAGCCCTGATCGAGTTACAGCGCCTATGGTTAAGCAGGGCGGTCAATGGCTTGAAACCGATTGGGAGTCTGCCCTTGATTATGTGGCCCGTTCCTTAAAGTCGATTTCTTCCGATCATGGATCCAATTCTGTAGCGGCTTTGGCTCATCCGATTTCTAGCGTTGAAGAGCTGTTTTTATTGCAAAAAATTGTTCGCGGATTGGGTTCGGATCAAATTGAGACCCGTTTGCGCCAGTCAGACGTTCGCGGTGCGGCATCTGCACCATGGTTGGGTATGCCAATTGCCAAAATAAGCCAACTAGAACGTGTCTTTGTTATTGGAAGTTTCTTGCGTAAGGATCAGCCATTAATTGCTACGCGTTTACGCGCCGCTGCAAAACGCGGTTTGGTTCTCCATCGCTTAGATGCTGGTGGCGATGATTGGTTGATAAGTAATTCATCTGGGTTGACTTTGACTCCAAGCGCTTGGTTGAATGGATTAAGTGAGGTAGCCTTAGCCGTGGCTAAAGCGAAATCGGTTTCTGCTCCAGTTGGTACTTTTAACTTACCGATTTCATCACAAGCTCAGGCATTGGCGGATAGCCTGTTGACTGGCGGTTTAACAGCAATCTTTTTGGGATCCGCAGCAATTGCACATCCTCATGCATCCGATCTGCATGTACTTGCTGAATTTATTGCTAAACATACTGGTGCAGACTTTGGTTTCTTGCCAGCAGGCGGGAACTCAGTCGGAGCGCATTTAGTCAAAGCCATAACGTTGAAGGATTCCTCAGGCATCAATTCCATTCTTTCAGGTGAAAGCCGTGCTGTGGTATTGATGAATATCGAGCCTTTATCAGATTTACCCAATCCAGATCAAGTTAGGAACGCATTGGCTAAGGCGGATACGGTTATATCCTTAAGCCCATTTACCAATCCCGACATTTTGGAGTTGGCAGACGTAATCCTTCCCATTACTACCTACTCAGAAACTGTTGGTAGTTTTGTTAATGCTGAAGGAAGAGTCCAGACTATTCAGCCGGCCGTTCTTCCGTTAGGCGACTCCCGCCCTGCATGGAAAGTTCTGCGTGTATTGGGTGGTCTTTTGGGTCTGGACGGTTTCTTATTTAATGCACCTGAAGAAGTGCTGGGGGAGGCTCTTTCTGGCTACACCGAGTCCACTTTAGATAATCGTTTCACTAGTGAATTCTCCCTGATGGCTGGGAATCTTGCTCCTTTAACCGGATTAGAGCGCTTAACTGATGTTTCCATATATAGCGTAGATCTAATAGTTCGCCGCTCACCTGCATTGCAATTGACACAAGATGCTCGGAATGCAAATAAAGTCGGTTTAAATCAAGCTGCTTATGATGAGCTAGGATTAGTTGAAGGGGATTTGGTTCGGGTTAGCCAAGGTAATTTATCGGTAAATATGCCGGCAACTTTGGAGAAAGCTTTGACGGTTGGTACGGTGCGAATTTCTGCTGGCACCGCGGCAAGTGCGCAATTGGGTCCGATGTTTGGTTCTGTAACGGTATCTCGAGCTTAGGTATTGAAATGGATGATTTCTTAAACTTCATTACAACGCAAGGTTCGGATATTTTTGGGTCTTTATGGCCATTAATATGGGCTTTGGTTCGTATTGTCATTATTGTTTTGCCGATGTTTGGAGCCGTTGCTTATTTAACGCTCTGGGAACGGAAATTTATTGGTTGGATGCATATTCGGCTTGGTCCAAATCGCGTGGGTCCAGTGGGTTTATTGCAGCCGATTGCCGATGCCTTGAAACTGCTGCTTAAGGAGATTATTTCCCCGGCAAAGGCAAGCAAGGTGTTATATGTGATTGCTCCAGTGATGGTGATCATGCCGGCCTTTGCAGCATGGGCAGTGGTGCCATTTCAGGCCAAAATGGTGCTGGCTGATGTAAATGCTGGCCTTTTATATGTGATGGCAATTTCGTCAATTGGCGTGTACGGGATAATTCTTGCAGGTTGGGCATCAAACTCTAAATACCCATTCCTTGGCGCGATGCGAGCCGCTGCACAAATGGTTTCCTATGAGATTGCTATGGGTTTTGCGTTAGTGACTGTGCTGTTGACCTCAGGCTCGCTTAATCTAAGTGCAATTGTGAGATCCCAGGAAGTTGGATTTTTTGCAGGGTATGGCCTTAACTTCTTATCGTGGAATTGGCTTCCTTTGTTCCCGATGTTCCTCATCTATTTTATTTCAGGTGTTGCCGAAACAAATAGGCATCCATTTGATGTAGTGGAAGGGGAGTCAGAGATTGTTGCGGGGCACATGGTTGAGTATTCGGGAATGGCTTTTGCCATGTTCTTCTTGGCTGAATACGCGAATATGATTTTGATTGCGGCAATAGCTTCAACTTTATTTTTGGGCGGGTGGCTACCCATTGTTGATTTGCCAATTTTGCGTGATATTCCCGGTTTCTTTTGGTTGTTTGGAAAAACATTTTTCCTGTTGTCGTGTGTTATTTGGTTGCGAGCATGCTTACCCCGCTATCGTTATGATCAGATCATGCGTTTAGGTTGGAAAATATTTATTCCCCTCTCGGTCTTCTGGGTCGTTTTGGTTGGGGCTTGGGTTGTTTCGCCCTGGAATATTTGGAAATAGGTCAGCATATGTTTAAGCGCGTATTTAAACCAATTACCCAGTTCATCGACAGTCTGATGCTTAAAGACGTCTTGACTGGAATGGGGATTACTGGCCGTTATCTATTTAAGCCAAAGATTACCGTTCTTTATCCTGAGGAAAAAACCCCTTTATCCCCTCGTTTTCGGGGTTTACATGCTTTGCGCCGTTACCCCAATGGCGAAGAACGGTGTATTGCTTGTAAATTGTGTGAAGCAGTTTGCCCAGCAATGGCAATCTCTATTGAGTCCGATCAGCGCGATGACGGCTCACGTCGAACAACTCGTTATGACATTGATTTAACCAAGTGTATTTTCTGTGGTTTTTGCGAGGAAGCCTGCCCAGTTGATGCGATCGTCGAAACAAGTATTTTTGAATATATTGGCGACAAGAAGGGTGATTTGTATTTTACTAAGGAGATGTTATTGGCTGTTGGCGATAAGTATGAAAAAGAAATTGCAGCAAATCGTTCAGCCGATGCACCTTATCGTTAAGCGTTATGAAAATACTAAGCGACAATAAAAAATGACTTTAGACCCGTCCATCATCTTCTCTCTATTTTTCTATGCCTTTGCAGGTCTGTTGGTTGTTTCCGCACTGCGCGTTATTACTGCCCGTAATCCAGTTCATGCGGCATTGTTTCTTGTCTTAGCTTTCTTCTGTGCTTCGGGTTTATGGATGTTACTGAAGGCCGAGTTTTTGAGTCTAGCGCTTATTCTCGTTTACATTGGCGCCGTAATGGTTCTCTTCCTCTTTGTTGTAATGATGCTTGACTTGGATTTAGAGCATTTAAGGCGAGACTTCAGTAAATACCTTCCGGTTGCCTTCTTGATGGGCGGTGTTATCGTCCTTGAATTATCGATCGTCCTGATCCGAAGCTTTATAGGTACAAATGCGCCAGTTCAATCAATGCCCGATGAACTGACTGTTAACAACACGCAAGCGTTAGGTAAATTAATCTTTGTGGATTATGTGTATGCGTTTGAGATAGCGGGTGTAATTTTACTAGTTGCAATCATTGCAGCAGTGGCATTAACTCTTCGTACTCGTAAAGATTCCAAGTCTCAAGATGTTTCTTATCAAGTGAATGTTAATCCAGCGGATCGGATGCGGATAGTGAAGATGGAAACGGATGTGAATGCTAAGCAAAATCCAAGCAAAAAATCTATTGCTGAAGGTACAGGGGAAAAGAAATGACCATTACCCTAGCCCATTATTTAGTGCTTGCTGCAATTCTTTTTTCCATAAGCGTTGTCGGTATATTTTTAAATCGAAAGAATGTGATTGTGCTGTTGATGGCCATAGAATTGATGCTTTTAGCCGTTAACATGAATTTCGTAGCTTTTTCGCATTATCTGGGCGATATGGCAGGACAGGTTTTTGTCTTCTTCATATTGACTGTTGCTGCTGCAGAAGCGGCTATTGGCCTGGCAATCTTGGTGGTGCTCTTCCGCAAGGTCGACACGATTAATGCTGAAGATCTTGATCACCTCAAAGGCTAGTCCAGAGAAAAGACTGAAATGCAATTAACCCTAAACTTACCTCTCCTTTGTGCCATTCCAATGGCTCCTCTTGTTGGCTCAGTGATCGCGGGTCTATTTGGCACCCGTTTATTGGGTAATCGCATTGGACAGGGTGCTACGCAAACAATCACAATTTTAGGGGTCACTATAGCTTTTGTTTTGTCCTGCTTTGTGCTGGTACAGGTTTTAGATGGTTTTTACTTTAACGGCACCGTTTATCGTTGGATGCAGCTTGGCGAATTGAATTTGGATATTGGATTCTTGATTGATCCGCTTACCGCAACAATGATGTGTGTAGTGACCTTTGTATCGTTGATGGTTCATATATACACCATCGGTTATATGGCAGGTGAGGAGGGGTATAACCGCTTTTTTTCCTACATCTCCCTATTTACATTTGCCATGCTGATGCTGGTAATGAGCAATAACATGTTGCAGCTTTTCTTTGGATGGGAAGCCGTTGGGGTGGTTTCGTACCTCCTCATTGGTTTTTACTTCGAACGTCAGACTGCCGTGTTTGCAAATATGAAAGCTTTTTTGGTAAACCGTGTGGGCGATTTCGGATTTATCTTGGGTATCGGTCTTTTATTAGCAAGTACGGGATCGATGAACTATGACGCAATATTTGCACAAAATACTGTGTTGGCCGCTCAGACTCTCCCCGGTACGGGTTGGAATCTGTTGACTGTTGCTTGTATCTGCTTATTTATTGGGGCAATGGGTAAATCTGCACAGTTCCCATTGCATGTATGGTTGCCTGATTCAATGGAAGGTCCAACCCCAATTTCCGCATTGATCCACGCGGCAACGATGGTGACTGCTGGGATTTTTATGGTCGCCCGTATGTCCCCATTATTCGAGTTGTCCGATACGGCCTTGAGTTTTATTGTAGTAATAGGTTCAATCACGACATTATTCATGGGTTTTTTGGGGATTGTCCAGAACGATATAAAGCGGGTAGTAGCTTATTCAACCTTGTCGCAGTTGGGGTATATGACAGTTGCACTCGGAGTTTCGGCATATCCCGTGGCAATTTTCCATTTAATGACACACGCATTCTTTAAGGCTTTATTATTCCTCGCTGCCGGTAGCGTTATTCTCGGTATGCATCATGAGCAGGATATGCGCAAAATGGGCGGGTTGTGGAAGTACATGCCTTTAACATGCCTAATGATGTTGATAGGTAATTTAGCCTTAATTGGAACCCCATTCTTTTCCGGTTTTTATTCTAAGGATTCGATTATTGAAGCGGTTGGCGCTAGTCATATTGCAGGTTCCGGTTTTGCATACTTCGCTGTAATGGCAAGCGTATTTGTAACGGCTTTGTATTCTTTCCGTCTGTATTTTTATGTATTCCACGGGAAAGAACGCTTTGGAACGGCACATCATCATGGTTCAAAAGATGAAGGTCATGATCACCATGGGCTAGCTCCCGGTCAAAAACCGCATGAATCGCCTTTAGTTGTTACTATTCCGTTGATTCTGTTGGCAATACCATCCGTCATTATTGGTTTTTATACAATCGATCCTTTGCTATTTGGAACATATTTTGGCGATTCAATATTTATTGATATCGCAAGGCATCCCGCTATGGAGGAATTGGCTTCCGAATTCCATGGACCGGTGTCGATGGCAATACATGCATTTACCTCACCAGTATTTCTATTAGTGATCTTGGGTGTGCTGTCGGCTGCAATAGGGTATCTCTGGTCAACTGGTTTGCCAAATAAAATTTCGCATGCAATTGCGCCCTTAAAAAAATTGCTTGATAACAAATACTATTTAGATGAATTAAATCAATTTGTATTTGCTAAGGGTTTAGTGGGAATTGGTAGATTTTTGTGGCACCGTGGTGATCAAAACGTCATTGATGGTTTCCTAGTCAATGGAAGCGCTCACCTAGTAGGTCGTTTTTCTGGTGTGATTCGCCATTTGCAATCCGGTTATCTTTATCACTATGCTTTCGCAATGATTGCGGGCGTTGCGGTATTGCTGGCTTGGGTTTTGTACGCTTACCTGCCTATTGTTCGTTAGGCCTTTGTTACTTAAGTAGCCATCATGATTCTTTCATTCGCCATCTGGATCCCAATTTTCTTTGGACTTATCATTTTATTTTATGGGTCTGAAAAGCCATCCGCCGGGGTGCGTTGGCTTGCCCTTGTTGGATCGATTCTGGGATTTATTGCAACCTTGCCCTTGATTGTGCAATTTGATATCGCTAACCCTGGGATGCAGTTCATTGAAAAAATTAGCTGGATTCCTCGTTACGATATTAATTACACATTGGGCGTAGATGGAATTTCAGTATGGTTTATTGTTTTAACGGCATTTATTAATGTCATAGTTGTAATTGCTGGTTGGGAAGTTATTCAAACGAAGGTCTCTCAGTACTTTGCCTCGTTTATGATTTTGTCCGGCTTAATGATTGGTGTTTTTGCCGCTTTGGATGCAATGTTGTTTTATGTGTTCTTTGAAGCGACTTTGATCCCAATGTACATCATCATCGGTGTTTGGGGTGGGCATAATCGGATTTACGCAGCCTTTAAATTTTTCTTGTATACATTGCTCGGATCCCTTTTAACTTTGGTTGCTTTGCTGTATTTGTACAACGTAACCAATAGCTTTGATATTTTGGTTTGGCAAAATACCCGACTGGATATCATTGAACAAATCCTTCTGTTTTTTGCTTTCTTTATGGCTTTTGCAGTTAAGGTTCCAATGTGGCCATTGCATACATGGCTGCCAGACGTTCACGTAGAAGCTCCAACTGGTGGTTCTGTCGTGTTGGCGGCAATTATGTTGAAGCTGGGAGCTTATGGTTTCTTGCGTTTCTCTTTGCCGATCGCTCCAGATGCAAGTCAATACCTTGGCCCGTTTGTTATCTTCCTATCACTGGTCGCAGTAATTTATGTTGGTGCGGTAGCCTTGGTTCAAAGGGATATGAAGAAATTGGTTGCTTACTCATCGGTAGCGCATATGGGTTTTGTAACGCTTGGCTTTTTCCTGTTTAGTCCATTAGGTGTAGAGGGTGGAATTGTTCAGATGATTTCCCATGGCCTAGTTGCAGGGGCAATGTTCCTTGTCATTGGGGTTCTGTACGACCGTATGCATACCCGCCAAATAGCGGATTTTGGAGGGGTTGTTCATCGGATGCCAAAGTTCGCAGCATTTGCCATTTTAATGGCGATGGCTAATTGTGGTTTACCAGCTACATCGGGGTTTGTTGGCGAATTTATGGTGATTTTAGCGGCAGTTGATTACGATTTTTTAATTGGTGCTTTATCAGCAACGGCGCTTATTCTAGGCGCAGCCTATTCGCTGTGGATGGTAAAACGTGTATTTTTTGGCGTGATTCACAATCAGCATGTAGAGGAGTTAACAGATTTGAATAGCCGCGAATTTTTTATTATGTCGGTTATGACAGTTCTTGTGTTGGGAATGGGGATATATCCAAAGCCCTTTACCGACATCATCCATCCTGCCGTTATTAATCTGCTGCAGCATGTTGCTGTAAGCAAACTTTGAGTAAAAGCTAATGCAAGCCTTTGACCTTTACGCCATCCTGCCGGAACTTGTATTACTGTTAGCGGCGTGTTTATTGTTGGTTGCCAGTGTATATGTCCGAGAGAGACAGCCGACGAAGCCCGGGGTAGAGCAGGATATTTTCCACACTCCCCGCGGAGTAGGCTTTGTATATTTCTTTACCATCTTGTTACTCCTGTATCTCGTAGTTGCTTTTGCGGGTCGCATGGGCGATGTGTCATTGGTTGCAATGAATGGTTTGTTTCAGTCCGATCCTTTATCGAATTTGCTTAAAACCTGTTCTTGCGCTGCCATATTGGTGAGTTTGATTTATTCAAAACAATATCTAACTGATCGCAATCTATTCCGACCCGACTTTATTATTCTCTGTTTGCTGGCATTGTTGGGCCAACTGGTTTTAATTTCCGGTTCAAATTTGTTAACGCTGTATTTGGGCCTTGAGCTTATGGCGCTTTCGACTTATGCTTTGGTGGCAATGCGTCATGACAGCGTTAAAAGTTCTGAGGCGGCTATGAAGTATTTTATTCTTGGAGCGCTAGCTTCTGGATTTTTGCTTTATGGGATGTCAATGCTATATGGCGTAACCGGCTCTTTAGACCTCATTGAAATTTTTAAAACGGTTGCTGATCCACGGATAAACCACCTGGTAATGGCTTTCGGCCTGGTGTTTATTGTTTCCGGCCTGGCATTTAAGATGGGTGTCGTGCCGTTCCACATGTGGGTTCCTGATGTTTATCAAGGGGCGCCAACAGCCGTGACATTGATGATTGCCGCTGCGCCAAAATTAGCCGCATTTGCTTTATTGTTCCGCCTGCTTGTAAATACCTTATTGCCTTTAATGGGGGATTGGCAGCCAATGTTAATTTTGTTGGCTGTTCTATCAATGGTTGTGGGTAATGTAACCGCTATTGCGCAGACAAATATAAAGCGCATGTTGGCTTATTCTGCAATTGCTCAAATGGGCTTTGTCCTTTTGGGTATGCTGTCGGTTTTTGATGACCATGCATTTAGTGCTGCCATGTACTATGCGGTTACCTATGTGCTAACTACCTTGGGCAGTTTCGGTCTGCTGATGGTTTTATCTCGCAAGGGATACGATTGCGAAACGCTGGATGGATTGAAGGGGTTAAATAAGAGACATCCTTGGTTTGCCTTTATTGGCCTGGTAATGATGTTCTCATTGGCCGGGATACCGCCGACTGTTGGTTTTTCCGCAAAGCTTTCAGTTTTGGAAGCCTTAGTTGACGCTGAGTACACCCCTTTGGCAATTATTGCGGTGATGGCATCATTGGTGGGAGCGTTTTATTATCTCAGAGTGGTTAAGGTGATGTATTTTGATGAGCCCTTGCATGAACAAACCATTAGCGGTTCTGGCGTTGCGCGTGGCATTTTAGGTTTAAACGGAATATTGGTACTGGTTCTCGGTATTTTTCCTGCTGGGTTAATGGCACTTTGTTTGGATGCAATGCGTCGAACGCTTCTCGGCGCTTAGACGCCAAACCTCTTCATTTTGTTTTTTTAAAGACCCCAAATTTGGGGTCTTTTGTTTTAGTCTTTTGACATTTTTAATTGTTAATGTATTGAAAATTTGCAAAATTATTAATTGAGATCTCTAAAATGGTATTTTTAAAGCAATGGAAAGTGTATGACTGAAAAATCTTTGCTAGACCTTCCGTTAGCTGCTGGTCATTTGCACGAGGAGCGAATATCTGGAGAAGATATTTATAGCGGCATATTTCTAAATATGAAGCGTGACTTGGTTTCCTTGCCGGATGGCAAAGAGGCCATTCGAGAGTATTTGACTCACCCTGGAGCGGTCGCAATTGTTGCAATTCTTGATGACGGTCGCGTTATTCTTGAACGTCAGTATCGTTACCCTGTTGGGATGGCTTGTATTGAGATTCCCGCGGGAAAGCTGGATTCTGGCGAAGATCCATTGATATGCGCCCAAAGGGAACTTAAGGAAGAAACAGGCTATGCGGCAAGTAGGTGGAGCTTCATTCGCAGGATTCATCCAGTGATTGCCTATTCCACTGAATTTATTGATATTTATTTGGCAGAAGGAGTTGTGGCTGGGAAAAGCCATTTAGATGAGGAGGAGTTTTTGGATGTTTTTGCAGCCCCTTTGGAGGATTTAATTAGATGGGTTGAGGAGGGATCGGTAACGGACGTCAAGACCATTATTTCTGCATATTGGTTGGATCGCTATCGCCGTGGTCTTATCCAGCCAATAAAGTTGTCTTCAGGGTAAATAAAGTAATCTAAACGCATTTCTCCTCAAGCCTTTAAAATAGGGACTTATTGAATTTAGCGATTATGCCCACATATAAGTCTTATGAAAGTCTATAACCTATCCTGCCCTTTGGATCATCGTTTCGAGGGGTGGTTTTCTTCTGAAGAGGATTGCCTCTCTCAACAAGAGAAGGGTATTCTTGCATGTCCTATTTGCGATAGTGCTGAAATAACACGCATGCCTTCCGCCCCCCACATTGCTAAGCTTAGCGCATCAAAGGATGTGGCAGTTCGTCAAAATGAGACTACAAAATCTGGGTTAATTGGGTCTGATTCTGGTGGAATTAGTGGAGACGTTGTTGCCGTAACTTCTGATGATCACACCCAATTGGAGGCGAGGGTGCAAGCTGCATTTCTAAAAGGAATGCGTGAATTAATGAATCGATCAGAAGATGTGGGATCTTCTTTTGCAGAGGAGGCAAGGAAGATTCACTATCGCGAATCCCCTGAGCGGAGCATTCGCGGGCACACTACATTGGACGAAGCTGAGGCTTTGCGAGAAGAGGGTATAGAGGTTTTAGCTTTACCGGCAATGCCCGTTTTTAAAAATACCTTGCAATAGGTAGAAACAACAATCATTGGATTGCTGTTTCTACCCAATCATATTATTTTGAGGTTGGCATAGCAAATTCAGCTCCTTTGGCAATGCTCTCAGGCCAACGTTGCATGATGCTTTTTTGCTTTGTATAGAATCGAACGCCCTCTTTACCGTAGGCATGCATATCCCCAAAGAGGGATTTTTTCCAGCCACCAAAACCATGCCAAGCCATAGGTACTGGAATCGGCACATTAATTCCGACCATTCCAACTTGAATTCGCCGTGCAAATTCGCGAGCTATATTGCCGTCACTAGTAAAGCATGAAACGCCATTACCAAATTCGCAAGAATTCACAAGATTTAATGCTTCGGTAAAGCTTGCAACACGAATGCAAGACAGAACAGGCCCAAAAATTTCCTCGAGATAAATCTTCATATCCGGAGTGACGCTATCAAAAAGGGTGCCTCCAAGGAAAAAACCATCCTCAAAGCCTTGAACTTTCAGGTCTCTACCGTCAACAAGGAGTTTGGCGCCAGAGGCAATGCCGCTTTCAATGTATCCGGTAATCCGATCGAGGGCTATTTTGGTGACAATGGGACCCATTTCAGCATCGAGTTCAAGGCCATTTTTTACCTTCAGGGATTTGGTGCGCTCAATCAGCTTGGGCATAATCCTATCGGCAACATCCCCAACTAAAACGGCTACAGAAATTGCCATACAGCGTTCACCAGCAGAGCCGTAAGCAGCGCCAACTAAAGCATCAATTGCCTTATCAACGTCTGCATCGGGCATGATGACCATGTGATTCTTGGCGCCCCCTAGTGCTTGGGAGCGCTTACCAAAATGGGCGCAGCGCTCATAAATATAGTTTGCGATCGGCGTGGACCCGACGAAGCTAACCGCCTTAACATTAGGATTTTCAATTAAGGCGTCTACGGCTTCTTTATCGCCCTGAACAACATTAAGTACGCCATCTGGCAAACCGGCTTCCTGGAACAGTCTTGCCATGAGAAGGGAGGCTGATGGATCGGTTGGGCTTGGTTTCAAGATAAATGTATTGCCGCAGGCAATGGCTACAGGAAACATCCACATCGGAACCATGACAGGGAAGTTGAAAGGCGTAATTCCCGCTACTACGCCTAATGGCTGCCGCATTACCCAATTATCTATGTCTGTGGAAACTTGCTCGGTGTAATCGCCCTTAAGCAGCTCTGGAATTCCTGTTGCAAATTCAATGATTTCTATTCCACGAGTGACTTCACCTTGCGCATCGGTAAACACTTTGCCATGTTCGGATGTGATGATTGCAGCCAGTTCGTCGCGGTGTCGATTCAAGAGTTCGAGGTACTTAAACATGATGCGGGCGCGACGCAAAGGTGAGGTTTGGCTCCAGCTTTCAAATGCAGTTTGTGCTACTGAAACGGCCTCATCAACATCTTTACTGCTCGCTAGGGCAACCCTGCGGACTGCTTTCCCTTTTGCTGGGTTGTATACGTCGGCAAAACGACTGTTTGGTGGGAGGATTACTTTCCCATTAATGTAGTGGCCGACATCTTCTTTGTTATCAAATGATTCAGGTGCATTCATAATATTGTGTAAATTTAGGCAATACTTAGGTTATTGGTCGGGCAAAAAATTAAAGCTCTATTTTGATAAATTGAGCTTTGGAGGTTTATTTGCCTCGATTCTTTTGATTTATTGAGTATTCTATCGCTATACGCAATTTTCAGTTTTTTTTGGAGTTTATATGAGCTTTTTATTTTCAAACTACACCCTGACTTCGCCACGCGGGGATTTGCATTTGGCAAATAGGGTTGTGATTGCACCAATGTGCCAATATTCTGCACATAATGGAGAGGCGACTGACTGGCATTTGATGCATTGGGGAAACATGTTAAATAGCGGTGCTGCCCTTTTTATTATTGAGGCGACCGGCGTTAGTCCTGAAGCTCGGATTACGCCAGGTTGTTTGGGTTTGTGGGATGACCGGACTGAAGCTGCATTAAAGGATAAATTAACAAGGGCTCGAAAATTAGCCCCAGCTATGCCGGTTTTTATCCAGTTGGCCCACGCGGGAAGGAAAGCGTCCAGTGCAACCCCTTGGAATGGTGGCCAGTTATTGGCCCTAGATAATGGTGGGTGGGAGACAAAAGCTCCTTCCGCTATTGCGCAACTTCCTAATGAGAGGTTGCCTCATGAATTATCGGAATTGGAGTTAAGGAAGATTGTTGAGGCATTTGTTGCGGCGGCAATGAGGGCGGATCGAATTGGTTTGGATGGTATTGAATTGCATGGAGCGCATGGGTACTTATTGCATCAATTTTTATCCCCTATAGCCAACCATCGAAGTGATCAGTATGGTGGTTCATTTGAAAATCGCGTTCGGTTTCCATTGGAGTTATTTCAGGCAGTACGAAAAGCTTTTAATGGTGTGTTGGGAATTCGTATTTCAGCAAGCGATTGGATTGAAGGTGGGTGGACGCCTCAGGAGACGGCAGATTTTGCCGTCCTTTTAAAGGACATTGGTTGTAATTTTGTCCATATTTCCTCAGGTGGGATTTCTCCACAGCAAAAAATTGCCATAGGCCCTGGCTATCAAGTTCCCTTTGCAAAAATTGTGAAGGAAAAATCAGGTTTGCCCACAATGACAGTGGGATTGATTACGGACCCACTGCAAGCAGAAACAATCCTGGAGCGGGGCGATGCTGATCTAATCGCTCTTGCGCGAGCTTTCTTGTATAAACCCCGTTGGGCTTGGGAAGCTGCAGCAGTATTGGGGGGAACGGTGTCGTCTAATGAGCGTTATTGGCGTTGTCTGCCGCGTGAGGCCCAATCTGTTTTCGGTGATGTAAAGGTTGGTCAGAGATAAAACTGAAAAGGTTAAAAGAAGATGATGTTGAAGAATTTGAAATGCATTTTTCGAGGATCAGCAAAAAAGTTGTTTAAATTGTTTATTGGGTTTTCGCTGGCCTTTTCTTTTGCCGTTGTCAAAGCCCAAAGCTTTCCAGATCATCCGATTACCTTGGTGGTTCCAAATCCCCCTGGCGGTCTAGTTGATGCCTCTGCCCGTCTTTTGAGTGAACCATTAACGCGCGTAATCGGGGTGCCGGTTATTGTGGACAACCGCCCTGGTGCTAGCGGTAATACTGCCTATCAATATGTCGCCAAGAGCAAGCCGGATGGATACACCTTGCTGATATCTTATTCAGGTTATCACGTAGGTAATCCTGCATTGATGGATAAATTACCATGGGATCCAATCAAAGATTTTTCTCCTGTGGCCCTATTAACAGTTTCAACAAACGTAATAGCGGTTCATCCTTCAGTGCCCGTAAGCAATTTGAAGGAGTTTATTGCCTACGCTAAAGCCAATCCAGGCAAGTTAAATTACGCCTCCCAGGGAAATGGATCGGTTTCGCATATTGGTACGGAGCTCTTTAAGCAGAGTACTGGAGTCGATATGGTTCATGTACCTTATAAAGGTTCGGGACCGGCTATTCAAGATGTATTGGCAGGTCAGGTGCAAGTATTTATCTCAACGCCGCCATCGGTGATGCAGCATGTATTAAATGGAAAGTTAAAGGCATTAGCAGTAACGGGAAAAACGCGCCACCCATCAATGCCGAATGTCCCGACTACTGCAGAAGCCGGACTACCAAGTTTTCAATTGGAATCGTGGGTTGCTCTTTACGCCCCCTCGGGGACGCCGCCATCCGTTGTTGCAAAATTAACTGAGGCAGTGAAAAAAAGCCTTCTACTACCCGAGGTTAAAGAGCGGGCAGATACTGCTGGAGTTGAACTTCGTTACTTAAATCCTTCGGAAATGGATGTGTTGCTGAAAAAAGAGCTGCCTTATTGGAATAAGGTCATCAAGGCGGCAAACATTACTCTGGACTAATCTAGATGCTGTTTAATCAGTGTTTAAGCTTGATCCCGTGCAACTGGGTCGGTTAACCCCAATGCAATGGTACGAGCGGCGCTGAGTAAAAAATGATCCTGGCCTGGTCCTGCTATTAGCTGAACTCCCACCGGCATTCTATTGGGCCCACTAGTGATGTTGAGGTTGATGCAGGGTAATCCCAAGAGAGTCCATCCCCTGCAAAAGACAGGGTCACCAGTATTGGATTTGCTGGCAGGGGCCTCTCCAATTGCGCTAGGTGCAATTATTAGATCAAACTCGTTGGTAAATAACTCTTCGATTAACGCTCGAGCTTCTCGAGCATAAGCTTTATCTTTTGAGTAGCTTTCATAGGAAATTGCCGCGCCTTCACTTAGCTGAGCAGTGATTTGGGGGCTAAGTTTTTTTGGAAAGCGAATGCGCTCAAAAATAAGATTGCGAGACATTTCAGAAGACATAATTCGGGATTGGGCTAAGGCAAGACCGTCGAAAAATTTTGGTAGTGTCGTATCAATTAACGCCCCTTTTGCGATTTTATTCGCCGCAAAACCGCAAAGCGACAAGGCGGCAGACGTTTCCTTTTGCACCAATGACCAGTTGGCTGTTCTGCAAACGGCTATCCTTGGCTTATTGTGCAAATCTTTAATGTTGGCCAATTCGAGGTCGCCGCTCATGACGGCGGCTGCAAGGGCAACATCACCAACAGTTCGACCAAAACAGCCAAGGGTGTCAAGTGATGTAGAAAGGCTTTTTACGCCTACTGGGCTGATTTTTCCAAAACTCGGTTTATAGCCAACAATGCCACAAAAGGAAGCTGGTCGAATGATTGAGCCGGCAGTTTGGCTGCCGGTGGCCAATGGGATCATGAAGTCTGCAACAGCAGCGGCAGATCCGCTAGATGAACCGCCAGGAGTGTGACTTGTATTGTGGGGATTTGATGTTGCACCACTTTTGAATGATGCAAATTCGGTGGTAACGGTTTTCCCCAGGATGATTCCGCCAGCTTGGCGAAGCAATGCTACAGAAACGGCATCGGCAAAAGGGTGATGATTGGCATAGATAGGAGACCCATAAGAGGTTGGAAGATCATAGGTATCAAAAAGATCCTTTACGCCAATCGGTAGGCCATGCGCCAACCCTTTAATGGAGCCTCGATCCAACTCTTTTGCTCGAGCCAGTGCATTTTCCTTCCCAAGGCTTACCCAGGCCCTTACTACCCGTTCTCTTTGACCGATCCTATCCAGACAGGCCAGCAGAAGATCGGTGGCCTTAATTTCTCTTCTGGATAATGCACGTGCAGCTTGAGATGCACTTAGACTTTCAAGATCTTTCATCTCTCCATTCTACTTTTGGTGGCGTATGATCGCAATTCTCTTTTCAATTTATAAATTTACTTATTTAGATCAAGAATGACTCAACATTTGATTCGTGAAGCATGGCTGGAAGATGCAATCAGGCATTTAGAGCCCGTTTTTTCCAAAGCGGGCTATGCAATACCACCCGTAAAGGTGTCTTGCGGTTTTCCTGCATCCAGCAGTCCTAGAACCACGCTTGGCCAGTGCTGGCCTAGGGAGCGGTCTGGCGGAGGCGTGAATGAAATCTTTATTTCACCAAAAATAGACGACCCAGTTCAATTGCTTGATACTTTGGTACATGAACTTTGCCATGCCATTGATGATTGCTTTAGTGGGCATGGCGAGGATTTTAAAGGGATTGCTCAATCAGTGGGCCTAGAGGGGCCTGCCCGAATGGCGCACGCCACTGAGGAGTTAATGGTGCGTCTTATGATGATAAGTCAAAAGCTGGGGCCTTATCCTCATCAAGCAATAGTGTTTCCCCCGCCAAAACCAAGTAATGCCATTAGGAATAAGGCTAAATGCGGGCAATGTGGTTATGAGGTAACCTTATTGAAACGCTGGGCCAGTTTTGGCGCGCCTATTTGCCCAAAGGACAATATTCGCATGAAAGAACAGGCAGGCGAGACGATCGAGAATACAAGCGAACATGATTCCAATTCGGTTGCCGAGAAAGGTGATAAAAGGCGCACGGATGCCAAGGCCGGAAAAGATGATATCCGCAGGGCTATTAGCTAGGCATTTGCCAACGTGTGCTTAAACAAAGGCTTGATCGTTGGGAAACCAGTAAAATCAATCAACCTAATTTTGCCAATAAATTACATAAGCGAAAAATCAACATGAGCATAAAAAAGATCGTTCAGAACCCAAAAATTGCAGTAATTGCTGGTGACGGTATCGGCAAGGAAGTAATGCCTGAAGGGGTAAGGTCTTTGGAGGCTGCATGTAGCAAATTTGGCATTAATATTCAACTCGATTATTTTGATTTTGCAAGTTGCGACTATTACGTTAAGCACGGCAAGATGATGCCGGATAATTGGTTTGATACCTTAATGAAATACGATGCTATTTATTTTGGCGCAGTCGGCATGCCGAATATATTGCCGGACCATATTTCTTTGTGGGGCAGCTTAATTCAGTTCCGTCGTTGCTTTGACCAATATGTTAATTTACGCCCTGTCCGATTGCTTCCTGGTATTCCTTGCCCGTTGGCAAACCGCAAGCCCGGCGACATTGATTTTTTTGTAGTTCGAGAAAATACTGAGGGCGAGTATTCAAGCGTTGGCGGAAAAATGTTCCCCGACACTGATCGCGAATTTGTAATTCAAGAATCGGTTTTTACACGTCAGGGTGTCGATCGCATCTTAAAATATGCCTATGATTTAGCCCAAAGTCGCCCAAAGAAACACGTCACCTCTGCGACGAAGTCAAATGGCATTGCCATTACCATGCCATATTGGGATGAGCGAGCCGAAGCGATGGCAAAAAAATATCCTGAAATACGAAGTGATAAGTACCATATTGATATCTTGACAGCCCAATTTGTCATGAATCCCGATCGTTTTGATGTGGTGGTGGCTAGCAATTTATTCGGCGATATTCTCTCCGATTTAGGTCCTGCATGTACCGGGACGATTGCTGTTGCTCCATCTAGTAGCATTAATCCAGAGGGTTTATTTCCATCCCTGTTCGAGCCTGTTCACGGTTCGGCACCCGATATCTTCGGCAAGATGATTGCCAATCCGATTGGGCAAATCTGGAGTGGCGCAATGATGTTGGATCATCTTGGCTACCCCGATGCTGGTAACGCAATTATTTCTGCAATTGAAAAGGTTCTTGCTGCTGGACCAGGTCATGCCCCATTAACTCCTGATATAGGTGGAACGGCTAAGACTGATGAATTGGGTAAGGCAATTTCTGCCTCGATTTAATCGGACTTGAACGTTTGCCGTGGCACAGCCTTATGCACCTTTAGTCCAGCAGATGTTGCTGGATTTTCAACAGCAACGCCTCGAGGCTGCTGAGCGTATAGCTACCTCCATATTGCGAATCAACCCTAAGGATTTGGTTGCGCTGCAGGTGCAAGGCCTTTCTATGGCGATGCAAGGGCGGATTGTTGAAGCAGTCACTCCGCTATCAAAAGCTGCGCAACAAGACTCCAAGAATTCGGAGTTATTGACTAACCTTGCTAAAGCACAGCATGGCGCAAATTTATTTAGTCAGGCACTTGAAACATTTGAAAAGTTAAAGCGCCTATCTCCCAACAATCCTCAAATTTTGACAGATCTTGCAACAACTTATGCAAAATTAAAGCGCTATGAACTCGCTGATGCAAACTATAAAAAGGCATTAGAACTTGATCCAAATTATTTCTTAGCTTGGTCAAATTTGGGTAACTTGCAAAGTGATCTTAGGTTTACTGATGAGGCGATTGCCAGCTATGAAAAGGCGCTCAAGTTAAGTCCAAATTATGCTGAGGCATGGACAAATCGGGGGAATGCATTCTTTGATTTGGGGGATTATGAAGAGGCCTTGATTAGTCATGAAAAGGCATTGAACATTAATCCGCATTATGGCGAGGCCTGGGTTAACCATGGTAATGTCTTGCAAGAGTTGAAGCGGCTTGAAGAGGCTTTTGTCAGCTATCAGAAGGCATTTAATTTAAAGCCACTCCATCCTTATCTTTATGGAAAATTGCTGGCAGCCAAATTTGCCGCCTGTATTTGGGATAATGAAGAGCCAACGGTAGATCGTTTATTGGAGCTGGTTCGTAATGGAGTATCAGTTTCAATCCCATTTGTATTGCTGCAAACACCCGCATCATTAGAGATTCAAAAACGTGGAGCAGAGCTCTTTATTGCGGACAGGGTGCCGGTTTTTAATCAAAAATCTTTGAGCATTAAACCAAAAAAAGCCAATGAAAAAGTTCGTATCGGATATTTTTCGTCGGATTTTAAAAATCATCCTGTTGGAATTTTGATGGAAGGAATTTTGAAATTTCATGACCGATCTGAATTTGAAGTCGTTGGCTTTTTCCTTAACAAAAGAACTGCTGATGCGATAGAAATTCGAATTTCAGAATTATTTGATTGCACCTATGATTTATTTGAATTGAGTGATCAGGCCGCACAAGATTTAATACTTGGGCAGAATATTGACATTGCCATTGATTTAAATGGCCATACTGCTGGATCCCGGTTACCACTTTTTGCTAGGCGTGTAGCTCCTTTGCAGGTGGGCTTTCTAGGGTATGCCGGAACATCAGGGGCTAATTTTTTTGATTATTTAATCGCGGATGAAGTGGTAATTCCTTTTGGTGAGCAAGCGCACTATACAGAAAAAATTGCGTACTTGCCGCATTCGTTTTTCCCTGTTGATACCACTATTTCACCTGCAAAACTGGGGTCGTTGCCAGATCGCGTAAGCCAAGGATTGCCGGAGCTTGGTTTTGTTTTTTCTTGTTTTAATAATTCATACAAGATTACGTCCCATATCTTTACGATTTGGATGGACTTGCTAAAGCAAGTTCCTTTAAGCGTGCTTTGGCTTTCACATTCATCTGCTAGGGCGGCGGATAATTTAAGGGCGGAGGCTAAATCTAGAGGTATTGATCCAAATCGCTTGATTTTTGCAAATCGTGTTCCTGGTCGGGTAGAGCATTTAAGTCGCCTCAGGTTGGCTGATTTATTTTTGGATACCCCTAATTACAATGCTCACGCTACGGCCGCCGATGCGTTGTGGGTTGATGTTCCGGTATTAACTCAAATAGGCCAAACGTATGCCGGACGCGTGGCGGCGAGTCAAATAATGGCCTTAGGGTTTCCTGAGTTGGTTGCCCATTCGGAGAATGAATATATTGCTAAAGCGCTGGATTATGCAAAGAGCCCACACAAACTAAATGCGCTTCGAGATTCTATGAAAGAGAAAAGGGGGCATAACCCTCTGTTTGATACTGCTACGTATGTAAAAAATTTAGAGTCGCTTTATAAAAACCTATTAACACCCAATTTGTAAATCCAGCATTGAAAGCGGAGGGAATAAGTTTAGTTATTTTCAGTTGCTTTGGCGCGATTCCATACAGGCTCTGTTTTGATTACCTTGGCAATATCAGATAGTATTTTTTCATGCAATAGACAGTCTTCATTACTGGCGGTCATCAATACTAGATCGGTGGGCAATGCAAGGGCTTGGCCTGAGGCATCTATGCCGACTGAGTAATCGATTAAATCAATCGTCAGGTCTTCCTGGCCTCTAGTCATAGCCAGATACACTTCAGCAAGCAATTGGGCATCAAGCAAGGCCCCATGCAAGGTGCGATGTTTGTTGCTAATGGCAAAGCGGTCGCAAAGTGCGTCTAAGGAATTTCTCCTGCCTGGAAACATCTGTCGAGCATCCACCAATGTATCGGTAATCTTGGCCGCCAACCCCCGAAACGGCGGTCGCTTAAGTAGGGCAAATTCATTGTCTAAAAAGCCTAAATCAAAAGGGGCGTTGTGGATGATAAGTTCAGCACCGTCCACAAATTCAATCAATTGATCCACAATATTGGCAAATAGGGGTTTGTCCGCGAGAAATTCCCTCGATAGGCCATGTACCGCTTTAGCGCCCTCGTCAATGTCCCGTTCCGGATTGACATAGCGATGAAAGGTTTTTTCGGTAGGACGGCGACCCATCAATTCAACGCAGCCGATTTCAATAATGCGATCACCCGTGGCGGGATTAAGGCCCGTTGTTTCAGTATCAAGGATAACCTGACGCATTATTTAACCGCGTTAAGCATTTAGGTTCCTTCCAATACTTCGGGAGAAATTTCCATCGGACCAGTTCCAGCGTATTTATCAAGGTAAAGATAAATGACGGGTGTAATAAACAAGGTCACAAACTGGGACAAAATTAATCCACCCACTACGCTAACGCCAAGAGGCTGGCGAAGCTCGGCTCCCGCACCAAGACCAATTGCAATTGGTAAGGCGCCCATTAAGGCTGCTAGGGTCGTCATGGTAATTGGCCTAAAACGCAATATACAAGCAGAGCGAATTGCTTCGTAAGGCGTCATCCCTTGATTTCGCTGCGCTTCAAGCGCAAAGTCAATCATTAGAATCGCATTCTTTTTGACAATCCCAATGAGTAGAAGTATCCCAATGATTGCAATGATCGTGAGGTCCATTCCAAAAATTTGCAGCGCAAGCAGTGCGCCAATTGCTGCGGACGGCAGTCCTGCAAGAATGGTGAGTGGATGGATATAGCTCTCATATAGACAGCCTAGCAGGGTATAGATGACGCCTAATGCTGCCAATATCAAAACAATCTGCCCGCCTTGATTGCTTTTAAATACCTTGGCATCCCCGCCGTAGCTAGTGATGATCGAAGAAGGAAGTCCAATTTCTTTGGTGAATTTTTCGATTTGATTGGTTGCGTCGCCTAGTGGAATATTGGGTGCTAAGTTAAACGATAGAGTAACCGCAGGGAGTTGTCCTTGATGGTTTGCTGAAGTGGGCCCAACCGATCTTGTAAACGTTGCTAAGCTCGATAAGGGTATGAGCTTATCCGTTGCTCGACCGCGCACAAACACTTTGCTTAAGTCGGATTCGTATTGACGTTGGTCTAAGGTGGTTTCAAGTATGGCGTAATAAGTGTTTACGCTGGTATAAATTGTCGAGACCTGACGCTCTCCAAAGGAGTTGTAAAGGGCTTGTCGTATATCTGCGATGGTAACCCCAGCGTTTGCTGCTCTTTCCCGGTTGATATCAATTTTCACATTGAGACCTTTAAGCAAAGAATCGGTGGTGGCATCACGGAACATAGGATCGGCACGCATTTTGTCCAAAAGCTTTTCCGACCACTCATTGACGCCTTCAAAGCCAACGCTTTGCAATGTAAATTGATAGCGACTTTTGCTGGCTCTCCCACCTAGCTGTAAATTTTGTACCGGGCGCAAATAAATCTGAAGTCCTGGCAATTCCTTGAATTTATTTCGTAAGCCTTCAAGAACCATGCTCATACTTTCTCGATCGCCGCGAGGCTTTAGGATAATAAACATCCGACCGGTGTTGGTGCCAGCACTCAGGCCGCCACCTAATAGAGAAACAGAGCTATCGACATTGGGATCGTTTTGAACAATTGCGGCAGCGCGGTCTTGTAGTTCTAGCATTGCTCTAAAAGAGATGTCTTCGGTAGCTTCGGTTGTTGCTTGGATTTGACCGATATCCTCTTCAGGAAAAAAACCTTTTGGGGTATAGACAAATAAAAATATGGTTATCGCAAAAGTGCCAAATGCACCAAAAAGAACCGTTTGACGATGCTTGAGTGCTAAATCCAGAAAGTGAATATAGGTTTTTTGTACCCAATTAAATAAGCGGTCAAACTGTCTAGTGATGGGGTATTCATGCGCGTGCACCCCAGGCTTTGGCAGGAATCGACTGCAGAGCATGGGAACAACAGTTAAAGAAACCACTGCGGAAACCAAAATTGAAAGTGAAACGATTACGGCAAATTCTCTGAACATGAGGCCGATTGGGCCTGCCATGAAAAATAGCGGAATAAAAACGGCGACCAATGAAATCGAGATGGAAATAATCGTAAATCCGACTTCTTTGCTTCCCTTAAGAGCTGCTTTAAGGGGGTCCATTCCTTCTTCGGTATAGCGGACGATATTCTCAAGAACTACGATAGAGTCATCAACCACAAGTCCAACGGCAAGCGTAATTCCCAATAGCGAAACGTTATCTAGACTGTAGCCCATGAAGTACAGCAAGAAGAAAGCACCAATGAGGGATATTGGTAAGCTGAGTGATGGAATGATGGTTGCAGAAATGTGCTTTAAGAATAAAAAGATAACCAACACCACTAGCAAAACAGTAAGTCCTAATGTTAAATTGACATCATGCAGGGCTTCGATGATCGAAAGTGAGCGGTCGTTGAGGGACTCAATCTTGATTGAAGCGGGCATTTGCTTTCTAAACTCCGGAAGCATTTGCTTTATGCCTTCCACAACCTTTACGGTATTTGCGCTTGGTTGGCGAAGGACTGCAATCGCAATGGATCTCTCGCCATTCGTTGTAGCTAGGGTCTTCACATCTTCATAGCTTTCGGATACCTGTGCAACATCCCGAAGGTAAACCGGTAGACCTGCGCGTTGGGCAATAATCAAACCTTCAAATTCCTTCGCTCTGACAAGCTGGGGGTTTGCGTATATTGTTAGTGCTTGGCGAGGACCATCCAATACGCCAACTGGGCTATTGGAATTGGCTTTATTGATGGCTATTGCTAGCTCATCCATCGTCATATTGCGTGCAGCAAGGGCGTCGCCGATTGCCCTAATTCGTACAGCATAGCGTTTTGCTCCGTACACAATAACTTGTGCTACCCCATCAACGGTAGAAACAGTTGGTGAAATCAAATTTTCCGCATAACTGTTTAATTCAGAAAGATCCATTGAGGGCGAAGTCAATGCTAAAACCAAAACTGGCGCATCTGCTGGGTTTACCTTTCTATAGGAAGGCGGAATCGTCATTTCGATTGGTAAGCGTTTTTGGGCGCGCAATAGTGCCGCCTGGACATCAACAGCTGCCTTATCAATATCGCGATCGTTATTAAATTCAACCGTAATACTTGTGATGCCTAGAATATTGCTGGAACTAATAACGGAGATGCCGTCGATGGTCGCGAATTCCTTTTCCAAGGGAAGGGCAACTGAAGAGGCCATGTTTTCAGGGGAAGCGCCAGGTAGTATGGCGCTGACCTGAATGATGGGGGTATTAAAACTCGGAAGTGCGGCAACCGGGATTTTCGTATAAGCAATACTGCCAGCAACAACCGTCGCTATTGCCAGTAGCGAGGTCATGATGGGTCGGCGTATACATATTTCGGAAAGCGTCATTTTTTCTCTGGAGTTGGTGTTGCAGGCTCTTGGGTTGCTTCAGCCTCTTTTTTCGGGGCCGCCTTCTCTTCGAGTATTTTCATGCCCGTGCGTAAATTTTGCTTGCCTTCAACGACAACGCGCTCACCGGACTCTAACCCGCTAATCACGCTAATTCCTTGGTAGTCATAAATCACTTTTATGGGTTTAGAAGTTACTTTGCTATCTTTGTCTACAACATAGATGGTTTTCCCTTTGGGAGAGAGAACTACCGTCTGTGAAGGAACAATTAAGGCATCTGTGATCGTGCTTGATTGCAGGTAAATTCGTGCAAACTGCCCTGGTAAAAGCATTAATTTATCGTTAGGGATTTGTGCTTTGACTCGGACTGAGCCAATTGCAGGGTCAACCTGGTTGTCGATAACGAGCACCTTTCCTTCATAGCTGGTTTGACTGTTATCGCCTACTGTAACTTTGACTTTTAAAGTATCCCGATTTTGAAGGTCGGTTAAAAGTAGCCCAATGTCTTTTTCAGGAATGATGAATTGAACATTGATTGGGTTTAACTGGCTAATTGTCACCATTGCGCCCGTTGTTGAGGTAGCTGTTGAATTGGTTGCTGTAACCACTGTGTTGCTTGCCTGAACTAGTGAACCTGGAAAAACATTAATAATGCCAGCGCGCCCTGTAATTGGTGAGCGAATGTAATCAAATGATAATTGCACTTCAGCCGAGCGTGCTGCCGCCTGTGTTGATCTGGCGTTTGCTAATGAGGTGTCAAGACCAGCCGGGGAAATGAAGTTTTTTGCGACCAGTTCCTTTGCGCGCAGGTATTGTTTTTGCGCATCTTCTGCCAAGGACTTTAATTTCTCGTAGTTTGCTTTATCGTTGCGATCATCAAGTGTAAATAAAAGGTCGCCTTCTTTCACTTCCTGACCTTCCTTGATATGGATTTTTGCAACGGTATTCGTAATCATTGGCCGAATATCAACAATGCTGGCTGCAATAATGGTTCCAGTTGATTCGATCGTAATCGGAAGATCTTTCTTTACTACTAAAGCTGTGGTGACGGTTTGAGCCCCACCTTTTTTGGCATCGCTTGGAAAAAAATAATTGAATGCCTTTGATCCTGCATACACAACCAGCAGAAGGGCTAATATGCGCCATTTATTTTTTAAGGTGAATCCCTTAACCGAGGCAAAGTCTATGGCCTTTATAGCTGGCAAATATTTTCCAATGAACGAGCAAGCTTGTTTTTTAAGGCGCTCTAGAATTGAGGAAAGTTTTGTTAAGAATTTATTTTGTTGCACGTTATTATTTGACACGATCTCGTAATATTTTTTAGATTTTATATGGGGTTAGGTAAATTACATACTTTACCTAAGACTGCGACATTCTCTCATAAGCTTCTAGCTTTTGGAGTCATCCAAGTTGCGCATAAATTCCAAGACTCCGTGATTGGCCAATTTGTCTGCTAGTTCATTTCCCGGGTCGCCGTTATGGCCACGTACCCAATGCCATGAAATGGTATGTTTTGGCAATAAAAGGTCCAATTCTTGCCATAAATCGGCATTTTTCACTGGATTTCGACCGGCTGTCTTCCAATTTTTCTTTTTCCAACCCTCCAGCCATTCCGTAACCCCTTTTTGAACATATTGAGAGTCTGTGTAGATTTCTACAGAACTTGCCTGCTTAAGTGCTTTTAAGGCATTTATAACCGCGCTAATCTCCATTCGATTATTGGTGGTAAGTTCCGCTCCTCCGTGAAGGTGTTTTTCATGTTGACCGGAGCGCATTACAGCGCCCCATCCGCCCGGTCCCGGATTGCCTTTGCATGCCCCGTCAGTGTAAATAATGATGTGGTGCTGTTTTTTAGGGTGATCTTGTTGAAAAGGCATGGTCGACTGTTATTTGGATTTAAGTTTGTTGCGTTCAGTTACTGGATTTAATTGCTTCAAAGAGGGAACGCGGATTTCAGGGATTCGACCTACTAGGCGAACCCCTTCTTGTCTTTTGACGGCCGATACCAAAAATACCGCGCCAAAAATAGGCCACCAACGGTTCCCCATCGGTTCTAGGTAGTTCATTCGGGTCATACCGGATTCGCTACGAAGAGGAGGTTTGTAGCAGCCAAAATGCCCTCGGTCTAGTGAAAAGTTGAGGAGCTTAAGCCAGTCTTTTAGTCTAATAAGGCTAATAAGCTGGCCCTCGGGCGGTAAGTAGGGGTTGCCTATCAAGCTACTAAGAAATTGTTTTATTCCCCATAAGCTTGCTGGATTAAAGCCCGATATTACTAGCCGCCCCTCGGGGACCAGAACGCGTTCAGCCTCTCGGAGCACTTGATGGGGATCGGCAGAAAATTCGAGGATGTGTGGTAATACCAATAGATCAATGCTTTCGTTTGCAAAGGGCAATTCCCCTGGTAAGCCTTCGAGAACATGCCATGTCGCGTCGTTTTTAAAGGGTTTCGTATCGTGAGGGTTAATTAGTACCGCCTGTAAAGGCATCCGGTTTTCAGATAGGGTATTTAATTGGGGAAGACCAATCTGTAATGCATGAAATCCAAAAAGATTGGAAACAATTCGATTGAAACATTCTTGTTCCCAATCCAGAATGTATTTACCCGGGGGTGAATTGAGCCATTTTTCCCAAGAGCCCCATTGGGGTGCTTGAGTAGGCAACAAGGGGGATTCGGTTGGTATCATAAGGTTATGGTAACGAATACTACTTTAGAAGTTTGGCCAATACCCGCCTTTGACGACAATTACATTTGGTGTATTCATGATGGATTATCAGCGCTAGTAGTGGATCCTGGCGATGCTTTGCAGGTGCTTTCTTATCTAAGGGAAAAGAGCCTTCTTCTCACTGGCATTCTAATCACACATCATCATGCTGACCATACTGGTGGGATTTTGCAACTTTTGGTAGCTTTTGGAGATTTGAATATTCCTGTCTATGGGCCTGCGAGTGAAAATATTCCTGGGAGGACGATTCCTTTACTAGAGGGCGGATCAATCGATATTGCCGCTCCCAAAATTAGCTTTGAAGTGCTGGAGGTTCCAGGGCATACATTGGGGCACATTGCGTATTTTGCCCCGTTAACCCGTCTGAATGCCTTGATTGATAGGCCCATGCTTTTTTGTGGCGACACCCTATTTGCATCTGGATGCGGGCGATTGTTTGAAGGTACGCCAACGCAGATGCACCAGTCGTTGCAAAAGTTTTCAAAACTGCCTGCAGAAACATTGGTTTATTGCACGCACGAATACACCTTATCCAATCTTCGTTTTGCTTTGGAGGTTGAGCCGAATAATCCTGACTTGTTGGTTTGGAAAAAAGAGGCTGAAGCTTTGCGTTTTATTGGGAAGCCCACTGTGCCAACATCGATTGCACAGGAGCTGAGGGTGAATCCGTTCATGAGGTGTGATCAAGATGCTGTAAGGCAAGCGGCTGAAAAAGCCTCCGGTCAGGCGCTGAAATCAGGAGCGCATGTGCTGGCAGTGATAAGGGCTTGGAAGGATCGCTTTTAGTGGCCTGGCGTTATGTATTGGTGTGCATTGCCCTGTTGTTAACGGGTTGCGCTACGACTGGTGACTGGTCTTCTGATGGGTCTACTGGCCAGTCACGAAAGGATCCTCGCGCGGCAAAGGCGCCGCGCATTAACTTAAATAAACAGTCGGTAAGCAGCCTAGAGGCGCCGTCGAATAACCTCTGGTTGCGGATTCGGGATGGGTTTCAAATGCCAGAGTTAGATAGTCCATTAGTAATTGAGCAGGTTCGATGGTTAAGTGCCCGCCCAGATTACGTTCATCGTTCGATGGCACGTTCATCACGCTATTTGTTTTATATCGTTCAGGAAGTCAATTCACGAGGAATGCCAACCGAGTTGGCTTTATTGCCTTTCGTGGAGAGCGCGTTTAATCCTCAAGCAAAATCTGGAGCAAGGGCTATGGGCATATGGCAGTTTATGCCGGCCACAGGAAAAGACTTTCGGTTAACGCAAAACGTATTTAGGGATGAGCGTCGAGACGTGTTGCAATCGACAGATGCGGCGTTGGACTATTTGCAGCGTTTATATAATCAGTTTGGCGATTGGCAGCTTGCATTGGCCGCTTACAACTGGGGTTCGGGCAATGTTTCCAAAGCCCAAAAAAGAAACCTTGCCGCTGGATTGCCCATCGATTACATCAGTCTCAATATGCCAAATGAAACCCGTAATTACGTCCCCAAATTGATGGCGTACCGTCAAATTGTGCTCGACCCCGATTCTTATGGAATTGTTTTGCCAGAATTGGAAAACCATCCGTATTTTGTTGCTGTTGATGTGACCAAGGATATTGATGTGAGTTTGGCTGCAAAGTTAGCGGATATGTCCATGGAAGAATTCCAGAATTTAAATCCATCTTTTAATAAACCGGTCATATTAAGTGCTGCAAACCAGCAAATATTATTGCCGTTTGGCCATGCGGAGGTTTTTCAGGAAAATCTTGGAAATTATGCAAAACCATTGTCATCATGGACGGCGGTAGTAATCAATAAAACAGTAACCCCGGAGCAGGCTGCTCAATCCCTTGGGGTTGATCTTGCCACGCTGAAGGATGTCAATGGAATTCCTAAGGGGATGCGAATCA
>CAIKFU010000023.1 GCA_903826775.1 uncultured beta proteobacterium
CAGCCCTATATTTGGAAGGCATACTGTGAACGGCATCCAAACCATGAACTTGACGGCGGTGAAAGCATTATGCAATTTGCTAATCGAGTCAATAGCGCACTAAACGAACTTAAAAATCGGCATACGGGAAAAACCATCATGGTGGTGGCTCATGGTGGAGTTCTGGAAACCATTCATCGCTTTGTAAGTAAGCAATCCCTATTTACTGAGCGGACTGTCTCAGTTCCTAATGCATCTCTCAATTGGATTTCCCATAATGGAAATGAGTGGAGTATCGAGCGCTGGGCAGATACCAGTCATTTAAATACGGTCGCCCTTAACCATCTAGAAAATTAACTCAATCCATGCCGACTCTATATTGCAGACTGAATTAAGTTGCGAACCACCGGATAAATCTGACTGTCCCATCTTTTTCCATTAAATACCCCGTAATGACCAACACCAGCCTGCAGATGATGCATTTTTTTATAACCCGGTAACGCGCTACATAAATCTTGAGCAGCTAATGTTTGTCCAATGCCACAAATATCGTCTCGCTCGCCTTCTACCGTCAGCAAAAACGTTTTCCTAATCGCCCTTGGATTTACCAATCGTCCTTGATATGTTAATATTCCACTAGGCAAATCACAGTCTTGAAATACTTTACGTATCGTTTCTAAATAAAACGGTGCCGATAAATCCATGATGGCGAAATACTCCTCGTAAAATTCGTGAATGGCATCCGCCTTTTTATCCTCTCCATTCACTCGATATTCATAAAGCTTTTGAAATGACTGGGCATGACGGTCTGGATTCATGCTCATAAAAGCCATCAATTGCAAGAACCCTGGATAAACCTTGCGCCCTGAACCATCAAACTGTCTTGGCACAATACCGATTAATTTTTCCTCAAACCAAGAAATCGGCTTTTCATTCGCCAGTTCATTCACTTTGGTAGGACTGGATCGAACATCTATAGGACCCGCCATCAAAATTAAACTGGCCGGCACTTCAGGGGATTTATCCTCCGACATAATTGCAGTGGCTGCAAGGCATGCCACCGTAGGCTGGCAAATGCCCATGAGGTGGGTACCGGGTCCAATAATTTTTAAGAAATGAATAATGTGCTCAATGTAGGAATCAAAATCAAATTCACCGCTACTAATTGGTACATCCCGAATGTTGAGCCAATCGGTCACAAACACTTCATGATCACGCAATACCGTCTTAATGGTGCCTGCTAACAATGTTGCGAAATGACCTGACATTGGGGCCACCAATAAAATCTTGGGTTGATCAACAACACCTTCTTTCTTAAAACGAACCAATTGGCAAAAATGGGTTGAATAAACCACTTCCTCAATGATCGATTGCTCTTTGCCAAATCCATCCTCAATAGATTTAATTTTGAAATCAGGTCTTTTATGAGTAAAACCGAGCAATGAAATTTGCTCATAATGAGCAGCCAATCTCTGCATCGGATTTAAAGTAAAATTTCCAAGCCAATTTTGAGCGACCCGCTCGGAAGCTCTTGCAAACATCCTGACTGGATCAGTTAAATCGGAGAATGTTTGATAAGCGCGATACATCATCAGCAATACCTACTATTGCTTTTAACAATCAACTTATCAGTCCACGGGTCAATTTTTTTTGACATCTTATTTCCAAGGTGTAATAGATGGGACAGCACATGGGCCTACCTCAACGGGAACAGAAGCAAAATCTGCTGGACCCACTATCTCCAAATACTCCATATCTGAAGAGTAATCAAAAAGGTAATGAACAATGCCCGGCATTTGGTGAACACAATCCCCGGCCGATACTAATGTCGGTTTATCTTCGTACATGAATCTTGCCCAACCCTTTGTCATAATGACAATTTGAAATTCAGCGACGTGGTAATGCCAACCAGTACCATTTTCAGGAGGCAAGTTGGCCTTAACTAAATGCGCAATCACTTTTCCATTGGTGGCTTTGGCTACTCCAAGATCTCGATAAAGAAAAAAATCCCTTAGGCCGCCAGGCAAAAATTTGGTATCGCCTGGTTTTACATGCGAAAAATCTGTATTGCTTTTGAATGCAGCTTTGGTATCCATAGTTAAAACTCCACGTCAAGTTCTTCAATATCATCGGGTTCTTCAAGGGCGCCCATCACCCACTCCTTCATTTCAGGCATTGCCATAATGTGCCTGCAATACTGCTGGCAAACTGCATCCAAGGCAACGTTGTATGTAAGGAATCTGGTTACTACTGGCGCAAACATCGCATCAGCCAAAGTGGGTAATTTTCCAAAGAGAAAGGGTCCTTTATACGTCTGGAGGCAGTCCTGCCAAATGACAATGACACGATTAATATCAATTTGGGCTTTTGACCAAACCTTAAATGAATCGAATGTTGCCTTTAGATTCATAGGAAGTGATGCCCTCAAAGCAGAAAAACCTGAGTGCATTTCCCCGCATATGGATCGACAGTGCGCTCGCTTTATAGGCTCAACCGGCAACAATTGCGCCTTTTGGCTAACTTCATTCAAATATTCCCCAATTGCTAAGGTATCCCAAACCTTGCAGCCATTGTGTTCCAACCTCGGTACCAAAATTGAAGGCGAAAGCAACAATAATTCTGCTCGATTATCGACATCATCTGTCGCAACCTGAACCTCCTGAAATGGGATTCCTGAAAATTTCATCATGAGCCATCCACGCAGCGACCATGATGAATAATTTTTGCTGCTGATCGTCAATGTAGTTTGCTTTGACATATGACCGCCCTGAGATGAGTTAAGGAAAATGTATTCCACTTAATTCTCAGAAGTTTTTTTAATTGCACAGTTCAAGTGCGCAAAACAAAATTTGCACCAATAGCTTACATTCTGCAAAAGGGATATTCAATCACCTGAATAATCCACTTAAAAATGATTTAACGGTTATTAAGCTTTAAAATCAGACATTAAATGACCAAAATTGAGCCTAAATCAAAAGAACGCACTATTTTTGTGCCGGCATGTTGCTTTTCTATTCCTAATAATCCTAGACTTTGAACTATGTCCATACACGCCGCACTACACCATGTCACCGAATACAAATATGACCGACCTGTTAATTTAGGTCCACAAGTAATACGCCTTAGGCCGGCTCCACATTGTCGAAGTCACATCCTGTCGTATTCACTAAGGATTGAACCCAGTGACTACTTCATCAATTGGCAACAAGACCCATTTGCGAATTACCAAGCTCGCATCGTGTTTCCTGAACCAACTACACATTTCAAAGTTACGGTCGATCTTGTTACTGAAATGGCTGTTTACAACCCGTTTGATTTTTTCTTAGAGCCCGAAGCGGAGCACTACCCATTTTCGTATAGTTCAGCGCTTAAAAAAGAATTACGCCCTTATCTTTTAACCCAGCCGGTCAGCTCAAGACTAAGTCGCTATATCAAAACTATTGATCGCAGCAAGATGCGAACCATTGATTTTTTGGTAAAACTCAACCAAAAACTTCAACACGACATCAGTTATTTAATTCGCATGGAACCTGGTGTACAAACTCCAGACGAAACCCTCATCAACGCTAGCGGCTCCTGTAGAGATTCCGCTTGGCTAATGGTCTATTTATTACGCAACTGTGGACTTGCGGCACGTTTTGTCTCTGGCTACCTTATCCAGTTAAAAGCGGACGTAGCTGCGCTGGACGGCCCTAGTGGAACCGAGGTTGACTTTACTGACCTTCATGCATGGTGTGAAGTCTACCTTCCAGGTGCAGGTTGGGTTGGCCTAGATCCCACTTCCGGCTTACTTGCGGGTGAAGGCCATATTCCTGTAGCGTGCACTCCAGACCCATCTGGAGCAGCGCCAATTGAAGGCGGCGTGGATAAATGCGAAGTCGAGTTTGAGCACACCATGGAAGTGACTAGGATTTACGAATCGCCACGCGTCACAAAGCCATATACAGAAGAACAGTGGTTAGACATTGCCAAACTTGGTGACTTGGTTGACGAAAAATTACTTTTATCAGACGTTCGGCTAACAATGGGAGGTGAACCAACCTTTGTGGCTGTAAATGGTCAAGACGAACCAGAGTGGAATACGGATGCACTAGGCCCCACTAAGCGGGGTCTTGCTACGGAACTTGTTGAAAAACTTCGTGATGAATACGGTCAGGGGGGATTTTTGCATTTTGGTCAAGGTAAATGGTATCCGGGTGAACAATTGCCGCGCTGGGCATTATCCATTTACTGGAGAACCGATGGCACTCCGATTTGGACCAACCCCGCTTTATTTGCCGATGAACGTGATCCGATTACCTATACAAGCGAAGATGCAAAACGGTTTATTAATCTTTTAAGTAAAAATTTAGGTCTTACTGATAAACATATTCAACCAGCGTATGAAGATGTGTTCTATTACCTCTGGCGCGAATCCAAACTTCCAATTAACGTGGATCCGTTTGATTCTAATTTAGAAGATGAAATGGAACGCACACGCTTGAAGCGTGTTTTCCAGCAAAAATTAGACTCTATTATTGGTTATGTATTGCCACTTGAAGCAACCAATGAGCCAACACCACTTGGATCCAATTGGAAGACTGGGGCTTGGGTGTTACGTGATGACAGAATGTATTTGATTCCTGGTGACTCACCTATGGGTTATCGACTTCCATTAGGATCTCTGCCTTGGGTTACGGAATCTGATTATCCTTTCCTGATAGAGCAAGATCCATTTGCTCCAAGAGTGCCGCTACCAAGCATTGCATCAACGATTCGTAGCCAATCGAAATCCGTCGACAGTGCTTTACTCAACACAGTCAAACCTGTTGCACCCGTAATCAATAAAGCAGCATCAGATACATTGGACGGAAAACAATCAGACCCGGTTATAGAACGCTTTAAATCTGCAAAAGGGGTAACTCGCACAGCTATATGCGTTGAAACGCGCGATCCAATGCGCTCTAATGGGCCAAAAGCAGAAAAAGATCATGGGGGTAAAAATGGCGCGCTATATGTTTTCATGCCACCACTGTCAAATATTGAAGACTATTTAAATTTACTGCACGTAATAGAAGTTACGACTCAGGAACTAGGATTAAAAATTGTCCTTGAAGGCTATCCTCCACCCAGAGACCCTCGTCTAAAACTCCTCCAGGTAACACCTGACCCAGGCGTGATTGAAGTCAATATTCATCCAGCATATAACTGGAAAGAACTAGTAACTCATACAGAATTTTTATACCGGGCCGCATTTGAAACTCGCCTTTCTGCCGAAAAATTTATGACGGACGGTCGCCATACAGGAACTGGCGGAGGGAACCACTTTGTAATGGGCGGAGCAACACCAAGTGACAGCCCATTTCTAAGGCGTCCAGAGTTATTAGCCAGTCTAATTCTTTATTGGCATAACCATCCTAGCTTAAGCTACCTATTCAGCGGAATGTTTATTGGCCCAACCAGTCAAGCCCCAAGGGTTGACGAGGCTAGAAATGATCAGCTCTATGAATTAGAAATTGCATTAAAGCAAATACACATCAATCGCAAGAAGTATGGCCAAAAAATGCCTCCTTGGATAGTGGATCGCACTCTTAGAAATATTCTGATTGATGTCACTGGAAATACTCATCGCAGTGAATTTTGTATTGACAAAATGTATTCACCAGATTCATCCACAGGTCGACTTGGATTGCTTGAATTAAGGGCATTTGAAATGCCTCCTCATGCACGCATGAGCATCGTGCAACAGTTACTAATTAGAGCTTTAATTTCCCGTTTTTGGAATGAACCTTATCTAGCCCCTGTAACTAGATGGGGAACGGAATTGCATGATAGGTGTTTATTGCCTGCATTTGTCAAAATGGACTTTTCGGATGTGATTAGCGAGATGCAACATCATGGTTTTAATTTTCAACTTGACTGGTTCGCACCACACTTCGAATTCCGCTTTCCGCTGATTGGTAAAGTGCACAGTATGGGGTGCGAGCTAACCTTAAGAAGTGCGTTGGAGCCATGGCATGTTATGGGTGAGGAAGGTGCGCCTGGAGGAACTGCACGGTACGTAGATTCTTCATTAGAGCGAATAGAAGTGCTCGTTACCGGACTCAACCAAAGCCGATATACAGTAACCTGCAACGGCAAAGCACTTCCTCTGCAGCCTACAGGAACAACTGGAGAATACGTGGCTGGAGTACGCTATAAAGCGTGGAATCCGCCTTCCAGTCTTCACCCAACTATTGGTATTCATGCCCCACTAACATTTGACATTGTGGATACTTGGTCAAAACGGTCAATTGGTGGCTGCCAATATCACGTCACTCACCCAGGTGGCCTCAATTATGAAACATTTCCAATTAATGCCTTTGAAGCAGAAAGTCGACGACTTTCCCGCTTTTCGCTCCTAGGCCATACCCCTGGAACCATTCATCACCTGCCTCCAAATATAGAGGTAAAAGGCAGCGCAGAGTTTCCGTTCACGCTTGATCTGCGTCGGTGAGACAATTAAAGGACTGTGGAGAATCCCAACCCTAACCCCATTGACCCAATATCCTCCACCCCATTAATGGAGGATATTTTGTGCCGCTCTAAAAAAGCGACTTTAGGTCATTATGATGAATTGCGGGGAGGCATTTCCAATGATGAAGGGCATGCCCATTCTATCAATGTAAATTGGACAGATTTTTTTAAGTGTTTAGGTCATCAAGGTCTTGATGATTTTGATCTACGCACAAATGACTTAACCCGCCAAGTTCGGGATAACGGCATTACCTATAATGTATACGCCGACCAAAACGGACCTCAGCGTCCTTGGTCATTAGATCTATTTCCATTAATCATTTCAAGTACTGACTGGAAAACCATTCAGGAAGGCGTGTTGCAACGCGCACAACTTCTTGAAAATATTATTTCTGACGTTTATGGCCCGCAATCGTTGCTACAGAACGCATCATTGCCACCGGCATTAGTTCTTGGGCATCCTGGCTACATAAGAGCGATTCATGGTGTAAATCCAGCAGGCAATAAACACCTCCACATTATCGCCTTTGATTTGGCAAAAACCCCTAGTGGAAATTGGGCGGTATTATCCCAGCGAACACAGGCACCATCAGGACTAGGTTATTTACTTGAAAATCGCAGTCTTATTTCTAGGCAATTTCCAAATGCGTATGATGAAATGCATATTGAGCCAATTGCGGGCGCTTACCGCCAACTTATCGAATCACTAAAGCAATTAAGCCCAGCAAAGGGTAATGCCCATGTTGCCCTGCTAACTCCGGGGCCTTATAACGAAACCTATTTTGAACAAGCCTACCTTGCTAGATACCTAGGTCTAACCTTGGTAGAAGGCGGGGATCTTACTGTACGAGATCAAAAATTATATTTAAGAACGCTAAGGGGTCTTGAGCCTGTAGACGTCCTCATCAAAAGACTGGATGATGAGTATTTAGATCCCTTGGAATTGCGATCGGATTCAACACTAGGTATTCCAGGATTATTGCAAGTTGTACGAGCAGGAAATGTGATATTGGCAAACTCCCCAGGGTCAGCATTCCTAGAATCCCCAGCGTTACTTGGGTTTTTGCCAGGGCTTTCTGAGTTACTTCTAAATCAAGAGTTACTACTACCAGCAATGGATACATGGTGGTGCGGTGAACGTGCCGCAATGGATCTTGCAATACCAGAACTCAAACACAGTACGATAAAACCAACATATCCAAAGTCTTCTTGCCATGAAACATTTTTATCTATCCTGGGGAGCGCTTTAAGTCAACCACAATTGGATGAATGGGTCGGCCGTATCACTCGTCAACCTGATGCACACACCATCCAAACCTACATTCCCCTTGGGCAAATGCCGACCTGGAAAAACGCAAAAGAATCCCGTGGAAATTCTGGCATTGAACCTAGATCGTTTATGTTGCGTGTATTTGCCCTCAGCAATGGACCTGACTCTTGGTACGTGGTACCAGGAGGGCTAGTAAGAATAGCAAATCAAGAAAATGGAATCGCATCTATGCAGCGCGGTGGGAGCAGCGCTGATGTTTGGGTTCGAACAGATTCGCAGTTTGCATTTTCTACTGCACCCCACTTTGAATCCCATGCGCCAGTTTTATCTGAACGAAAGCGTCTAGTCACGAGTCGTGCAGCGGAAAATCTTTATTGGTTTGGTCGATACACCGAGCGCAGTGAAAATACCTTGCGTCTAGTCAGGCTGGGATTGGAAAGCCTAAATAGCGAACACCCTTCCTCGCCTTTCCTTTGGAACTGGCTTGAAAAAATATCCGTCAGTAATGGTTTGATTCCTGATGGCGTCCCTTCCACTCAGTCAACAAACATAATCGATGTGATACAACAATCCCAATCACAATCCCAATCCCAATCCCAATCCCAATCCCAAAACGGAGACTCTAGACACCGCATTTTTGAGCGCACATTGGTAAGCTGTCTAAATAAATCAGACCACATCACTAGTGTCGGATTTAATCTTTCCGCATTAAAAAACTCTGCCTCCAGTATTCGAGAAAGGCTTTCACCAGAGCAATGGAATACAATTGAGCAATGCCTGCATCAGTTTAAAAACGATTGCGAGAAAATTAACTTACACCAAGAATATTCAAGTTCGCTTGCATTGGAAAGCCTCTTACATGTAAGCACATCTTTGGCAGCAATTACAGGAGCCCAAACTGATAGAATGACTCGAGACGATGGTTGGCAGTTACTAAGTATTGGCAGGCATATTGAACGATTTCATTTTCTTAGCTCATGTTTAGATCAAGCAATATTGAATGGACTACTAGATCTTCCACCTGAAGACGGATCTGGATTTATGGCACTACTTGCTCTCTTTGATAGTACGATCACATTTCAAGCCCAATACCAACAAAGCCGAGAACTGCCTGCGTTAATAGATCTTTTGGTGTTAGACAACGAAAATCCTCGATCATTGGCATGGGTTGCTAAATCAATGCGATCGCGACTATCGAAACTAGCTGGAACACCATTTAATCAACCAGATTCACTTGGCAAAAGCGTTCCTAGCCTACACCTACAAAACGCTATTTTTCTATCAACCCGTGATTCAAATGGTTTTTTGACTAATCTGCTCAATTGCCTACGCCAATCCGATGAGGCCACTTGGCATATTGCCAACACGATTGAATCCAGATACTTTAGTCACACGCAATCACAAGATTACAGCTCCCATATATAAAATAAATGCTTCTTGAAATTACACATAACACTCTTTATCAGTATTCCCCTGATGTGGAAATTGCACAACATATTGCTCATCTAAAACCGCATACAACCAATAATCAGGTTGTACTGAATAGCAATCTTTCAATCGAACCTAAACCCGATTGGTACTCAGAAACTAAGGATGTATTTGGAAATACATGCTCCTTCTTTTCCATTCAAAATAAACACCAACAACTTAATATCACCTCGCAATCATTGATTGAGACCAATAACCCTGGCACCCTAACTGCTCAATTAGAAAATTCCCCTCCCTGGGAGGAAGTTCGTGAATATTTCCGCTATCATGCACAATCAAACTGGAACCCAGCGGTAGAGTTTACTTTTCCCTCTCCATACGTTACCCAACATCCTGAATTTTCTGAATTTACCAGGTCAATTTTTACAGTGAAACGGCCGACTCTCGAAGCGGCCATCGATTTGATGGAGCAAATTCACCTCAAGATGAGGTATACCAGCGAAAGTACTGAAATTGATACTCCTGCTTTTGAAGCACTCCGGCGCAGAGAAGGTGTTTGCCAGGACTTTTCTCACATTTTCCTTAGTTGCATTCGCAATTTAGGTCTTGCTGGAAAATATGTCAGCGGTTATCTCTTAACAGACCCCCCTAAAGGTCAACCCAGACTGATCGGCGCAGATGCATCCCATGCCTGGGCCTCTCTATATGTTCCAAATATCGATCAGAATGGTGAGTTATCTGAAGGTAGATGGTACGACTTCGACCCAACAAATAATAGATGGGGATGGGGATCCCCAGGCGAGGATTACGTATCCCTCGCTTACGGCAGGGATTACTCAGATATTTCGCCTATCAGGGGGGTAATTCATGGCGGAACCGAACACACTTTAGATGTTGCTGTAACGGTAAAACCTGCTTAAGCCAAGTATTTAAAATGGATTTAGTCCATTCTCATGGTATCCATAAACCAGCTAGAGAGAGCCTGCTAAAAGAACACTTCTAGCACCCTAAAATTATTCTCTAACACTTGAGCATCCTCTTTTACTACTTAGGGATACGCAATCCAGTAAGAGCAACGGTTACTCCAAAGGAATAACCGCACTAGGGCCAGTTCCATAAAAATATAATATCGCCCCTTCATTCCTAGTCATTCCAAAATGAGGTGTATTTGCTGGCTCAGTAAAAAAAGTGCCAGCAGTATGTTTATGCAATTTTGACTCATCAAATTTATCGCCATAACCAATATAGTGAACCCCCGATAAAACTACACCATAACGTGAATCAGGATGTTTATGTGGAAGTGCCTTATCGTTTGGTGACCACTTTACTAAATTTAAATACGGGCCAGCTTGATTTGTATTGCCTAGCAGAAATGCAAAATCTCGACCGGATGCAGTTTTCTCAAATTTAATCTGATCAAGCGTTTGCAGTGTCACGCCTGGAGGAAGTGCAGTTTCAGCTGCATTAGCACATTGTAGAAAAAAAATACTAGGCAATACAACAGCGAATCTAAATAAGTTCATAGTCACCTCAATTTAAGAATTAGGATGGAATAACTGGCAATAATATGAATGGCATCTTTCCAGAAGAAAAATGCAGTTTATTTTTTCCTCCAAACACTTCTGGAGGGCGATCATTTAAATTGGTATGCGTAAATGGCCCAACTCCTTTCATTTGATATGGAGCATGGGCGACACCGGCATCCTTTCCATCAACCTCATAATCGCTACCTCGGATATTCAACCCCAGCCTATACCCTTTTGGCACCACAAAGGATGTTGGCCAAATCTCAATATCCATCTCAACTGGTTCATTAGGAGTTAATGGCCATTCTTCATCGTGAGTATGCCAAGGCCGATATGGCCTAGTTTCCTTAGGGTCCAATTTTCGATGGGAAGCTCGCAACCAACCCAATCCAACAGGTGTACGTGGATCATTTGATCCAATAAAAACCACCTCTTTACCTGCTGGATCGTATAAGCGTAATGCCAAAATAACATCCGCATCAGTCGTTTCTGATGAGAGCCAAATTTTAGAGGCAATTGGCCCGGTAACTTCCAGATCTTCCTTCATCGCTGAAGTCATAAAAATAAAGCCCTCTCCCTCTGGGTCATACTCCATCGTTGATGTCGTATTGCCAACTGCAGTATCCAAGCCCATTTCACCCGGCTGAAGATAAAACTTAGTCCAGTTAGTTCGAGCTAATGGCCACTCGTGCTCAGCCCGCAATTTAAATATTTCATTCGGGTAGCGAATATTTAAAGCAACCTTTGGTTGTTTTTCCCAACCTGAATTTTCACCCTTCAAAAAATGCGCAAAAAACTTTTTCTGTAGCTCAACACCATAAGCGCTATAAAAGTGTGTGAAATGGGTATCCCCATGAACCTCTAGCCATTTCTGCTCTGATGCCGAGCGCATATAACCTTCAAAATTTCCACGTGTGTGCAAACCCATGCCACCCCAATTTCCAGCCGACAATAACGGCACGGTAATCTTTGAAAAATCAGGGGTTCTTGCTCGATAGTAATCGTCAATTAAATGCCTATTCTCGGCCTCAACATCGATTTCTGCGCGATTTGCCCTTAACTCTTCCGTTGAAAGTGTCTCCGGCCCGGCAATGGTTTCGCCAGTAACGTTACTTTTAGCTCCATTGTCTCCAACCCCATGCTGGACAGTAAGAACCTGACGGTTGTACCAATCACCTAAGAAATCGCAAAGCACACCGCCATGACGACACAATTCCCTGTAATAATCCGATGATCCTTCCCAAATACATAAAGCCGCTAAATGAGGGGGCTGAGTCGCAGCAACCATCCATTGATTCATGGCGTAATACGAAATCCCACTGATTCCAACTTTCCCGTTGCTCCATTCCTGTGTTCCGGACCACTCAATACACTCGTGGAAATCGTCAGCTTCTAACGGAGACCAACAATCAATTTTTCCCGGTGAACGTCCTGCACCTCTTGAATCGACCCTGATACATATATATCCCTCTGGAACCCAACGTTCAGGATCTACCAATTCCCAGTTCTGATATTTATTACTGGAACCTTCAAGTATCTCGGGAACAGCCTTCACAACCCTAGCCCACTGACTTTTATACCCATCCCGAAAATCAAGTCCTTTTGCATATGGCCCATAACTGATGATTACTGGGTATTTTTTGTCGCCTAATGGTCGAAATACGTCGGCACGCAAAACTACACCGTCCTTCATTAAAATCGGGGTATCCCAATCGATCTGCATTCCGTCCCGCACTTCACTCTTCATCTGCTCCATTGCGTATTCCTCTACCTATTTCAATTAAATTAATTTAACGAGTCACCCATTTGATCAACTAAATTTTTCCATTTCAGCCGATCATTGACTAAAAATTCGGGAAAATCCTTGGGAGAAACTTTGGCTATATCAAACCCATGAAACTCAATCACCTGAGAAACATACTGATCGGAGTGAGCAATCTCCCAAATATGTTTTGATAAAAGATTAATTACCTCAGGGGGAGTTTTAGCGGGGGCCATAATTCCAAACCAACCGCGGGATTCAAAACCAGAAACGCCAGCCTCAGTAAAAGTTGGAACATTTGGCAAAATCTTGTTGCGTTCAGGGCCTGCCAAAGCCAACGGTCGAATTTTCCCTGATTTAATAAAGGGGAGTGGGCCCGCAATGGTTGACATCATCACCTGGACATTGCCCGCAACCACATCTGTCAAAGCGGTGGTAGCACCCGTATAAGGAATATGATTCATCTTAATTTTAAGTTGCCGACTTAAAGTCTCGATAGCAACATGGCTTTGACTTCCAGCCCCAATAGAAGCGTAGCTAACTGAATTGGGTGATTTTTGCGCAAGTGAAGCCAATTCCAATACCGATGTGGCAGGAAAAGAATCACTCACAAATAGAAGTTGAGTAAGCTGAGCAACCATCGACACACCGGAAAAATCTTTTGCCGCATTGTATGGCAAAGATTTTTGAGTTGCTGGAGCTAAAGACATTCCGGCATCGCTTCCAAACAACAATGTATAGCCGTCTGCATTGGATTTAGCAACATACTGGGCCCCAATGGCGGTATTGGCACCAGGTTTATTTTCAATAATTATTTGGTAACCATATTTTTTATTAAGTGCCTCTGCCAATGGTCTAGCAAGGGCATCGGCAGGACCTCCCGCGTTAAATGGAACAATCAGCCTAATAGTCCGATTAGGATAGTCAGAAGCAATTTTCGTTGATTGCCCAACTGCATTCGATGAAATAAGGCTAATAAGCAAAGCCCAGCCAAATCCTAGCAATATTCTAATTCTCATAACTTGTCTCCAACAACTTCGGTTTGATAGAAAGCAAACTCTTGAATTGAGCGCCCTAATTTTTATAAATGATTCTAACGATATTTTCTGCTTAAGGTCAATTTATTTAAACGACCGTTTAAATAAAGCAAGCTAAAGATGGTGTTTCCGGCGTTTAATCATTTAATCTTGGATTAAGACTGATAAGCGATCTAGGCTCATTTGCATTAATAAATATGATTAATTTATAAGCAAAGATAAAATAAACAAATGTTCCGAAAATCACCCCATTTAATTTCCCTTCCTCGCTGGCTTGAACCACTAAAATTTTCAGTATTTCGCTCTCTCTGGCTATGCTGGTTGATAGCCAATGTCTGCATGTGGATGAATGATGTGGCCGCCGCTTGGATGATGACCTCATTGACAAATTCTGTTGTCTTAATTGCCCTTGTACAAACAGCATCAAATTTACCAGTACTATTACTTGGAATTCCCAGTGGCGCTCTTGCTGACATCCTAAATCGCAAACATTACTTTGTAGCAACCCAGGTTTGGCTTACCGCTAGCGCAAGCGTATTAATGTTGCTCTTAATACTTAACCTTCTTGATCCTTATTTGCTGCTAATCCTCACATTCATGAACGGGATTGGTCTAGCAATGCGGTGGCCAGTATTCGCTGCAATTGTTCCAGAATTGGTTCCTCGAGATATTCTTCCACCAGCCCTAGCCTTAAATGGCATTGCAATGAATACTTCGCGCATTATTGGGCCATTAATTGCCGGAGGGATCATTGCTACTGCTGGAACTAAATATGTTTTTGCATTGAATATGCTCTTATCCTTGCTTACTACATGGATAGTCTTACGCTGGAAATACCAGAATTATGTCTCCGCATTACCCGGCGAACGTTTTTTTGGGGCCATGCGAGTGGGCATCCAATACGTTAGGCAATCAAGCCGTATGCGAGCGATACTAGCAAGGGCATTTCTCTTTTACTTTCAATCCTCCAGCCTTTTGGCATTGCTTCCAGTGATTGCAAAATTGCATTTTCATGGCGAAGCAAATACCTTCACCCTTTTACTTTCATGCCTTGGATTTGGCGCAATCATTGCTGGATCTCAACTGCCCCTACTAAGAGCTAAATGGAGTACGAATGAACTTGCTAATCTTGGGATTATTGTTCTGTCCCTTAGTTCAACGGGAGTGGTGCTTGTTCCAACCGTTATCTATGCAATTCCATTAATGATTATCAGCGGCATGGCTTGGATTTGTGTTGCTAATTCCTTGACTACCTCGGCCCAACTTTCCCTACCAAGTTGGGTCAGGGCCCGAGCAATGTCGCTTTATCAAATGAGTCTAATGGGTGGTAGCGCCTTAGGGGCTGCCATTTGGGGAAAATTGGCTACCAACACAAATGTTTCTGTCAGTATTATTTTTAGCGCAATCTTTGGACTTCTAGCGCTAATCGCAATCCGTAAACTCCATATTGATGGGAAGACTTCGGAAGATTTAAGCCCAGTATGCCCTCTTGAACGACCAAACCCTTCATGGGATATTGACCTTGAGGCTGGTCCAGTCATGATTTCCATTGAATACAGTATCAATAAAAGCAAAATCGAATCATTTAAAAAATTAATGGGTAAAGCTAGAATATCTAGATTAAAACAAGGCGCATTATCTTGGAGTCTATTTGAGGACGCAGAACATAGAGGGAAACTGGTTGAGCACTTTGTATTTGAAACTTGGGCAGATTATCTGCGTCGCTTTGATCGATTTACTACCGAAGATTTAAAAATGCAAGAAGAGCGACATCGTTACCACATTGACACATCCCCTCCTAAAGTTACTAGAAGAATTGCATCGGCCATCAGAAAATAATACCAACTTCAATAAGAAAAGTACTATCACAATTAAGGGTAAATGGATTGGTACTGAAATAGTCGATACTTAAAGCATAATTAGCATGCTACCTAATAACTAAAGGAATAATAATGAGTGAATTAAAAAAAATTGATGTTACCGTGGGTAATGGAGCAGAAGCAAACCCAGGATCAATGGTCTCGGTACATTACACCGGTTGGCTCCACGATGCTGCAGCCCCTGATCAAAAAGGTAAGAAATTTGATAGCTCTCTAGATCGTGGTCAAGCGTTCAGTTTCCCATTGGGCGGAGGTCAGGTAATCAGGGGTTGGGACGAAGGCGTCGTCAATATGAAAATTGGCGGCAAACGAACTTTAATCATACCCCCAGAATTGGGATATGGCGCTAAAGGTGCTGGAGGCGTCATTCCGGGAAATGCGACTTTAATTTTTGACGTTGAGCTTTTAGAAATTAGCTAATTCTTCGAGTAAATGAAATGCAAGACTTTGTTATGGGCACCTTGCATTTCGATCTTAAATAAAATAAGAAATTTATTAAAAATCGTAAAGACGAGCTGGGTTATTAACCAAAACGTTTTCCAAATCCTGTTTATCTGGAAGCCATCTAGCAAGCAAATTGGTTAAATCCCCGTCATCAGGCATCAACCGAGGGTCAAAGTAATTAATGTGCGGCCAATCCGTCCCCCATACCACTTGCTCGCAGTTTGCTTTTACAAGAGCATTGGCAAAAGGATTGACGTCTTCATAGGATAGTTCAATATTTCCAATCCGATCCGCTCCGGAAATTTTTACCCATGCTTTACCTTCTGACAGCATTCTGCATAAAAACTGAAACCCAGGATCTCCAACGCCCCTGCTGGTATTCATCCGGCCCATATGATCAATCACTAGCGGTATTCCAAGCTTAAGCAACCGTGGTGCCAACTCCGGCAAATCTGGAGCATGAACCCAAATTTGCGCATGCCAACCTCTGGAAGCCAATCTAGGCGCAAGAGCTTCTAGCACCTCAATACCAACACCATTTCTGTAGACGGGTTTACCATCAATTCGGAGTAAATTAATACGAACTCCACGCACACCTAAATCATGCCAATGATCCAATTCTGATTCCGTTACGCTCAAGGACGGAACTGCCACCCCCCGGAACTGTTCTGGATATTTTTCCAGCGCTGCCAATATGGCGCCATTATTCGTACCGCACACACTTGCGGTCACAAGAACCCCACGTGAAAAACCGATTTTATTTAAGTGGGCTATAAAATCCTCGGCCAAGTACTCATCTGGCGTATAACTTCTATCCTCGCTTAAAGGGTATTGTTCATAAGGGCCAAATACGTGTACGTGACTATCGCAGGCGCCAATTGGTATATTAAAATTGATTGGGGAGTAACTTGATTTTGGCGGTAAACATTTACGAGTCATTTATATCCTAATAATAAAATTCCTGCATGCTGTCCCAGCTATAAATAGCCGGCATAGTTTAAAAAATAGGCTAGCAAGGTAGTCGCCCACAACGTATGCCCAAGGGCATTAAAGTAGTCCAACCTAATTCATCAACTATAACGCGGGCAAACCTGTTGTTCATAATTCTTAAAAAATTCTTCTTACAAAGTTAAATATAATCCGCCATTGACTAATGGTTATATCTTTATTTCTGGAAAATAAAATATACCCTTAAACGACGTTTAGAAATATTGATCCATATCCTATTCACATAAAAATATCACCCTCATTGGAAAAATGTTAGATTAATGCCTGAATGAACTATTTTTAGTCTTCAATTTCAGTTTGACACGATAAAAAACAATCCATAAAGGAAACGTCAACATGTCCCCAGATTCCCCTAATAACATACCATCAACCTGGGATGAAATTGTTGTCAAAATGCTAAAAACAAATCAAATAAAGCTAATTGCCTATGTTCCAGATAAGGTTCTTGCCCCGCTAATAAAGCGTTTACATGATGATGATTACTTCACCGTTATCTGCCCAGCGCGCGAAGAAGAAGCTGTTGGGATTGTTGCCGGAGCATATATGGCTGGATTGCGTGGAATCGTATTAATGCAAACTAGCGGTTTTGCAACATTGCCAAATGCCCTTGCTTCTTTGGCTGTGCCCTATCAAATACCGCTGCTGATGATGATTTCTGAACGTGGAACCCTTGGAGATTTTCAATTAGGGCAAGCAATTGTCTGCAGAACAATGAGGCCTGTTCTCGAAGCATTGGGTATTGAGCATTTTGCCATTACCCAAATTTCTGACGTTGAATTTATCATCGATCGAATGATCAAACAAGCTTACGCAACCCAAGCGCCTGCCGCAATGATTCTTTCACCTCTTCTTACAAGCAAAAGATAACAGTTCAATATGCCAACCAATCAAATGAATACAAACTCTCGAGATGCTGTAAAAATCATGAATCGCGCTGATTTGACAAAACGCCTTGTATCTAAACTTCATGCGGAAGAGGCTGTTATAGGCGGTATAGGCCACACTAACTGGGATTTATGGGTAAGCGGTCAACGTCCACAAAACTTTTATATGCTTGGTAGCATGGGCCTAGCTGTACCAATTGCATTAGGAGTAGCGCTTGCTCAACCTAAACGAAAAGTTTTTGCGCTTGAGGGGGATGGGTCAATTTTGATGGAACTGGGCGTATTAGGGACAATCGCGTTTGCGAAACAAGAGAACTTGACCGTTATTATTTTTGATAACGGCACCTACCAAATAACTGGGGGACAGCCTACACTAACCAGCTACCATACTGATTTGGTTGCAATTGCAAAGGGATCGGGAATAGAAAAAAGCATCTGGGTTCTCGATGAATTGCATTTTGATTCCCTAATTGACCAAAGTTTGACAGAGGATGGTCCATTTTTCATTGTGGCAAGAACTGATAATCAGTTGCCTGCCGCCGCCACAGAAAGGGATTCATCCAAGATTAGGGGTAGGTTTATGCAAGGCCTTGGCGTAGTAAATTAATCTTGCTGGCGCACTCTCAATATAGGGATATTCTCACTTTTCAATCCACTAGATTATTTAAACCAAATATTGGATAGTTCTTTAACGCCTGCATCCTGGCTTGTCATTGTCAAATCAACAAGCTTTTCTGCGGCAGTTAATCCAATTCTAGGCTCAGTCAATTCTAAAAACTTGTCCACTAATTCTTGATCGCTTAACGGGTCATCAGGATCGCCATGGCGGGTTAACTGATGATGAGTAAGCACTCCTCCATTTTGGAGATGAATTTCAACTTTAGCCGAGCGGTGTTCTGGAAATTTACTGGAACACTCAGCATCCAAGTAAAATTCAATACGGTCTTCAAGTGCATAAATAGCGCTATGACTTAGAGCATCGGGTAAAAAAGCTTTTTCGCGAACTCGTCCCAAAATAATACGAGCCGCTACAGTATAGGTTAGACTAAATTTAGCCTCAAATTGGGAAGCGGGATGCCGGTACGCGCAAACATCACACGTTGCACGATATGCTCCAATCTTAATTTTTTTTATGTCTTCGGGCTTCACGTTATATTCAGAAATTAAATATGCTATGCCATCTATGGCTGGAAAAGTATGTCCGCAACACCCATGGTTCTTGAAAGTCATTTTTGTAATGTTGTAACTCGAGCCTAACCCATCAAACACTTCGCTCCATCTTGGATTTTTAGACATGGCAGCACCAAATCCAGCCAACCCTTCAAGTAAATCCGCTGTTCCAGTCATCCCCGCTTTAGCAGTAAGCGCTGCATTTACGCCAACCTCCGCAGCGTGACCTGCATGCATGGGTTTAGTCATTGAATCCGATCTAAATGCCTGCTGTAGACCGCTAGCAAACGTTCCGGCTGTAGCTAATGCATCGCAGGCCTGAGCCGCATTTAAACCTAACAATTGTGAACAAGCTGCCGCAGAACCAAAAACCCCAACAGTCCCGGTAGTGTGAAAAAATTCATAATGGCTTGGCTGTATCACTTTAGCAATCCTAGTGGATACCTCATATCCCGCAATAATTGCTCTTAACAAGGGTTGGATGCTTAACTCATTAGCTTCAGCTAAAGCAAATACACTGGAAATAGTCGGGCAGGCAGGGTGGTAAGCACCATCACGAAAAATGTCATCAAACTCTGCAATATGCGAAATTGTTCCATTTATGAAAGCTGCTGTTCGAACTGAAGATTTTTTTGAACTCCCAGAAATCGAACATCCCCCAAAACCAATCTCGTCTTGATATGCTAATCGCAGCTTATCTGCTGCTTCGGCATTTGAACCTGCTATCAAAGCCCCCTGCCAATCCAACAATGCACGTCTAGCGTGATTAAAAACCTCATCAGAATATCTAACGGATTGGCTGGCCTCAATGAATTCAGCGAATTTTTGAAGTAGTGTCATAGTTTTATTCCGGTCTCGCACCTGAAGCTTTTACTACAGGAGCCCATAATTCAAAATCGGCGTGCACAAATTTAGTAAATTCATTAACTGACATTGGCATAGCATCAGCTCCCTGCATTGATAGCTTTAATTTCAAAGCTGGACTCTCCAAGATACTAACTGCCATTTCATTTATTTTTTGAACAATCGCTGGATCGGTTTTTACAGGAGCAAATAACCCAAACCAAGCTCCAGCCGTCATATCCACCCCATACTCGATTAAAGTCGGAACATCAGGTAAAGCCTTCATCCTAGTTTTTGCTGACACCGCTATCGCCTTTAATTGCCCAGATTTAATCAGGGGGATGACAGAAGGTGCGGTTGCAAACATGTATTGCAACTGTCCGGAGACCAAGTCGCGAGTTGCCTCTGCTCCTTTATACGGAATATGCGTAGCATGTAGATTGGCTCTTTGACTAAAAAGAAATCCCAATAAATGCGCTGCAGTACCGATTCCGGTAGATCCGTAACTCAAATCAACGTTTTTACCTTTTGCATAAATAAGGAATTCCTTATAATTGTTCTCAGGCGAATTACCAGGGATGACTAGTACATTTGGCACGTCGGCCAACAATGCCAATGGCTGTAATTCCTTTTGAGGATTAACTGCTAAATTTCTAAACAAAGTAGGATTTACTGCAATTGGTCCGCTTGAACTTGCAAGCAATGTATAGCCATCGGGTACAGACCTGCCAACAATTTCAGTTCCTAAGTTTCCAGCCGCGCCTGGTTTGTTTTCAACGATAACAGGAACCTTCCATCGCATACTCATTTGATTGGCAACTTCCCGAGTCAAGATGTCTGTTGTTCCGCCTGCAGTAAAAGAAACTATTATTTTTATTGGTCTATTGGGATAAGTATCTGCAGAATCGGCAAATGCATTTCCAAACACTAGGCCAATAATAAGGATAGCCAGCACTTCAATTACGCAAATTCTTTTCATATTATGTTTCACTACAGCGCTTTATATTTAAATTAAGATTTTTAATAAAAATGGATCCAAAATACATGACTTTACTAAGTGTGAAGACTTTCATTAAATGCTATTTGCTCTCGATTTTCAAATGTATTTCAAAATTATAAGAAAATTCAATGTTCCAGCGGTTTATAAGTAACTTTGCGGAATCGTTTAGAAATACCATTGCCCCAATAAGAATTGGATAACAATCTTGACATGGGTATTTTTACTAAAACCAAGGATGTAATTTGATATATATCTTATCGCCTTTTGTATAAAAACTGAGAAATTATCGCCATTTTCGAGCAATAATAACTTGATCTAATTAACAACATAAAAAATATTAACAAATGATAATTGCCATTCCAGACGATTACCAAAATTGCGTTCACACCCTAAATTGCTTCAAAAAAACAAAAGGGCACAGTGTAAGAATCTATCAAGATCATATCCAAGAGATAAAAGAATTAGTAAATCGATTTTATGATGTCGAGGCTATTGTTCTTACTCGTGAGAGAACTTCACTAGACAGGGAACTGCTGTCCCGTTTACCCAATCTCAAGATCATTTCTCAAACCGGAAAAATTAGCTCCCACGTTGATATAGCAGCTTGCAAAGAATTTGGCATCACCGTAGCGGATGGAAGTGGGTCAGGGACCGCTACTGCAGAGCTTGGAATCCTATTAATACTCGCATCCCTCAGAAATTTAGTTCAGGAGGTGAGTCGACTTCAAGGTGGAAGCTGGCAGGGAACCCTTGGTAGGCAACTCAATAAGAAGGTTCTTGGGGTATATGGATACGGCAGAATTGGGCAGCAGATATGCTCTATTGGGCAATCATTTGGGGCCAATATTCTTGTTTGGGGGCGAGAATCAAGTCTTACTAAAGCAGCTAAAGATGGGTTTAGCGTAGCCAAATCTAAGTCTGATTTCTTCAGGTCATGCGATATCATCTCTCTGCAAATTAGATTAACCCCTGATACCAAAGCAATTGTTACCGCTGATGACCTCGCCTTAATGAAACAAGATGCTATCTTGGTCAATACCAGTCGAGCTGAACTAATCCAGATTAATGCACTTGAAAATGCCTTAAAAGCTGGAAGGCCTGGCTTTGCAGCAATTGATGTATTTGAGTCTGAACCCATTTTGGGTGCAAATCACCCCCTCCTTAAACTTAATAATTGCCTATGCACACCTCATCTGGGATTTGTAGAAAAGGACAACTACGAAACATATTTTGGATTGGCTTTTGACAATATCAATGCTTTTGCAGCGGGGAAGCCCATCAACGTAATTGTTTAACTCTAGAGAGTTAATAAGAATAGCTAAATATCATTCAAAGAACTCAAATAGTAATTCCTTCTCTCCCAAGGTGGTATTGAGGCAGAATTTCCTAATGCCCACCTTCAAAAGCAAAACATATTAAACAATGGTCAATTTTTATAATCAGAGACCAATGAGATGTAGGAATGGTTAAATAAATGCAAACAGACCGAAAGCAATTTAAAACCACTCTAGAAGAATTGAATTTACCTGTTCATGCTGTTCATATTGAACCCAATGCCCAGCATTATCGACGATGATATATTGACGATTTGAGCCTTCATCGATAAGAATCTCTGCAAGATCTATCGGAGTAGCGGTTACATCATGCTCACCAAAAATTATTAATATCGGCTTATGAAATAATTTCAATTGCTCTAAAAGCCCGCCTGCCCTAGAAATTTCCGTACTCCTAAATCTCGTCTCTAAGCAAGCATTTTTATGTATTCGCACAGATAAATCATCAATAGCGCTTGGCGAACTCAGCATATGAAGTTGTAAATTGGTTCGCATTATTTCATTAAACAAATTCCAATTCTGTTGAAGGTAGGATCGCTTCCAAGAAAGCAAATCACCTATTGGCCTCCTTGGTTGCCCATGACCTGCAGAACCTAATAAAGCAATTTTTTTAACAAATTTTCTTTGATTTGCCAAATTTACAGCTACATATCCGCCGAATGAAAATCCAGCCAAATTAATTTCAGCAGTATCGCCAACAAGCAAATTCATTGTTGCAACTAAAGGCTCTAACAAATTTTCAAGCGTGCTTTCTTCAACCATACTGGATTTTCCATACCCCGGCATATCAGGAACCAAGACACGAAACCTGGTAGCAAGCGCATTGATATTTTTAATCCAATGCTCCCAACTTCCGTGACCGCCATGAAGCAGAACCAACGGCTCTCCGGATCCAAAATCGTGCCAACATACCTGGCCATTTTTAAATGGCACTAAATGCTGAGCCTCTCTTGAGAGTAATTTCATAAAATCAATTATTAAATTATTACGGCAATTATCGTTTTAAACCTATATTTATCTTGATAATAGATCAACCACAGCTTGCTAATGATTTGCTGGCAATATGCGAAAATGGTTTGCTACCTGATAGAATGTTTGATGTTCGATAAAGTTCAATTTGTGGCTTCTGCCTTGCAAAATATAAACTCTACATTTTATATATAGTAGAAACTATAGAATCTCCTGATACCACTGAATTCGCTCTTAAATAGTAAAGCGTTAAAAAAACGAACCCGTCTTGGAAATAGCTAGGAAAGCCATTTCTTACGGAGGGGAAATTGTCGAATGCCTTACGTTATGTAAATTCAAAACTTGGCTTTACCACAATGAAATAAGAATAAGAAAGTAACAATGGCTGCTAACCACCCTTTACAAAATAAAAATTTGTTTCTTCTAATAGTTTGTCAGGGGCTTTTCTTAACAAACAATGTTACCTTTATTGCCATCAATGGGTTGGTGGGTTTGAGTTTAAGCCCCTCATCCTGGATGGCAACGCTTCCAGTAATGGGCTATGTTGTTGGTGGCGCCCTATCGACATCCATTGTGGCCAAAACCCAAAATAAATTTGGGCGAAAAGGTTCATTTCAACTCGGCCTTCTAATCGCCGTTTTATCTGCATTAATTTGTGCCTATGCCGCGTTTATTAAAAGCTTCTGGCTGTTGACTGCAGGTACATTTATAGCTGGGTACTATAGCGCTAATGGGCAACTATACCGTTTTGCCGCTGCTGAACTCGTCCAAGCCAGCCAGCGTGATAAAGCGGTATCGTGGGTTCTAGCCGGAGGCATTTTAGGAGCAATCATTGGGCCCAATTTAGCCTCATGGACAAAAAATGTATTTGACACTCCATTTCTAGGGGCATATATTTCACTTTCGTTTGTGGGGATATTCGGAATAATTGCAATGCAATTTATTCATTTTCCAGATGAATTTAAGACCCATCATCCTTTATCTGCAGGTCGAGATTTAACGGCAATCCTAAAGCAACCTGTATTTCTTGTTGCAACCATTGGGGCAGCATTAGGATACGGCGTTATGAATTTATTAATGGCAGCCACACCATTAGCTATGCAAATTTGCGGGCTTCCATTTTCTGACACTGCTTTGGTTTTGCAGTGGCACGTTATCGGAATGTTTGCGCCTGGATTTTTTACAGGCTCATTAATTAAACGCTTTGGCCCGCTAAAAATCATGAGTCTTGGAGTTTTTCTTAACCTTATATGCATATTCATTGCAGCAAGCGGAACGGATCTCAATCAATTTCTTATTGCTCTATTTCTTTTGGGCGTAGGATGGAATTTCTTATTTACAGGATCAACTTCATTGGCAATGACTGCTTATAAACCTGAAGAAAAAGATAAAGCTCAAGCCGCTATTAATTTTTTCGTATTTAGCACTATGGCATTCACCTCTTTTAGTTCAGGTGCAATGGTTACAACCCAAGGTTGGAATATTTTAAATATTGGCTCACTTATCCCGGTTATATTTACTGGATTAGCATTATTTTGGCTTTATATAAAAACAAAAAAGGGCTAAATTGGCCTTAGACTTACTTAATATAATTACCATTAATTATAAAAATTCCTCGTCGCCAAACTGCCAGAATCCTACTACCGTTTAGATACAACGAAAACAAACCAAACATTATGAAAAAAATTAAAAAATCAGACTATTTAGCTGAATTAAATCTATTGCAGATAGAACTCGTCAAGCTTCAAAAAAGCATAATTGAGAATGGCACTCGAATACTCGTTATTTTCGAAGGACGAGATACGGCCGGAAAAGATGGCAGCATTAAATCTATTACGCAACACCTAAGCCCTCGAGAAACTCGTACGGTAGCTCTAGGAAAGCCATCGGACCGTGAATTAGGCGAATGGTACTTTCAAAGATATGTTGCGGAACTGCCCTCAAAAGGAGAGTTCACTCTTTTTAATCGCAGTTGGTATAACAGGGCTGGGGTCGAAAAGGTAATGGGTTTTTGTACCAAAGCACAGTACCAAGAATTTATGAAGACGGTAAACGGCTTTGAAGAAATGCTGGCTGGTTCCGGAATTAAGATTATCAAATATTATTTGGACATTTCGAAAGAAGAGCAAGCTAAAAGACTGCTTGCCCGAACAAAAGACCCATTGACACAATGGAAAATTAGCCCGATTGATCAACTGGCTCAGGAAAAATGGATTGATTACACTAATGCTCGAGATGAAATGCTTTTGCATACCAATAACGCTTGTGCGCCTTGGACCGTTATTCGGGCAAATGATAAAAAACTAGCGCACCTCAATTTAATTCGCCACCTATTAACAAAAGTGGATTACCCTAAAAAAGATAAGAAAATCCTTAAATGCAATCCTGAAATTGTTATCGAATGGCCTGCCAACAAAAATTTACTTCCAAAATTGGAAAAGTAAATCTCATCATCATTTCAGGACCTCAAAAAGAAATCAGCCCTAGGTGACTAAGGCTCAAAGTCATTAAAGCACTTCCGAGAATAATCCAAATAGGATTCATCCGAACAAAATAAATCACCAAAATACTCAATACTGTAATTACTAGAGTCATAGAACTTCTATAAGAGGCATGAGCAAGATCAAACCCTCCAGCAAGAATTAATCCTACCGCAAGGGGAATTAATGAGTTTTGCACTAACTTGTAACTTTCAGTTCCAATAAATCGTTTCGAAAATCGTCCAATAAAAAATGCGAGCAAACATGCGGGAGTCAACATAGCAAATGTTGTCACAATAGCCCCCCATAATCCTGCAACCTGCCAGCCAATTAAGGTAACAACAATAACGTTTGGGCCAGGCGCCAACTGGGCTACTGCGAACAACTGCGTAAATGTTGAGTCGTCCATCAAATGAAAGACGTCCACTACTTCATGGCGGTATGCCGGCAAAGCAGCATTTGAACCACCAATCGCAATTAGTGACAATTTAATAAAAATTATTGCCAATTGCCAAAGAATTTGCTGATCAGCCATGTTTGGAGAGCAATTTCGTCAAAATCAAACCTACGGGAATCAATACCAATAAAACCTGGCCCATTGGCCAGTGAACTATATTTATACCTAAGACAGCAAAAAGAATAATCAAATATCCTGATGAATGAAGTTTAAGTGATCGAATCATCTTCAAAGCGGTACCGATAATCATTCCAGCTGCTGCTGCCCCTGCACCAATTAACGCAATATTTACATCCGGCAGGTCAGAAAACTTTCCATAAAGTATTGCCAGCAAAACAACAATAAAACAGGGGGCAAGCATTATCCCCGCAACACAGGCGAGAGAGCCGCGCATACCCCGGAAGCTATCTCCGATAATTACACCGGCATTCACTGTATTCGGGCCAGGTAAAACCTGACCCATACCCAGAACAGCAGCATATTCCTCTTCCGTAAGCCATTTTCGCTCTTCAACAATTACGTGGCGAGATATTGGCCCAATACCGCCAAACCCCAACATTCCAATCTTGGCAAATCCAAGAAATAGGTCAAGAGTCCTTACGTTTTGATTCATCTTATTCAATGGTTAATTTAAATTTGTGTATACGTCCAAATTTTACCCCGCATGTCAATTGATTTATTTAGCCAAACTCATACGATAATGAATCGGAATATCATTAATTCAGAACAATTAACTGCACATCTTATACGGTAATGGTTGAAATTTTAAATTTAGCGAATGAAAACTTTTTATCACCCTAAACATTTATTAATTTTTAATCGACTCGCTGCAATCGTCATACTGGCTGTTGCTTGTTTGCCACTTAACGCATTTGCTTTGTTTGATGCCTGTAAAGATTACTTTCCATCAGGAAATATTCCCACTACCCCTCAAATAGGACGCGACTTATGTTTCAATAGTTTTGCTGTTTTTTATTCTCCAGAGCATAAAAAACCAATTTATGTTGTTGAAAAACTCAACCGGGTTAGCCTTGAATCCACTCACCCAAAAAGATCAAATCAGTTTTATGAAGAAGCACGCCTATCCTTTAGAGAAAGATCGCAATTATCAGATTACAGAGGGAGTGGATACGATCGGGGGCATAATGCTCCTGCTGCGGATATGATGAACGAACAAGCCATGTCTCAATCATTTTCTTTAGCAAATATGATGCCTCAGGCAAAACTCAATAATCAAGGCATATGGGCTAAAAATGTAGAAAGGGCAACTCGACGATATGCAATTCGAGCTAATGGCAACATCTTTGTTTACACTGGGTCAATCGGAAGCATTGGCAGTATTGGGAAAAATAAAATAACCATTCCAAGCCATTTATTTAAACTCGTTTTCGATCAAGATAAAAATAAAGCTTGGGCCTATTGGGTTGAAAACTCGGATAGAGCAACCATGGGCCCACCCATTGACTATGAAGAACTCATCAACCGAACTGGAATTGATTTCCAACTCGGCAACCCAGCGAAGTAACCTTAATTTCAATAATGCAAATTTCAATTTAGGAAAGATTGGCGCTTTGATTCCTTGATTGGCAGAAGCAATCCACGCAATCCATTGTGATCTAAGGTATGCATCAATTCAAGCAATGCACCCAATTCCCCTTTAGGGAAACCCTTTCGAGCAAACCAGGCTAAATAATTTCCCGGTAAATCAGATATAGATTTACCTGCATACTTCCCAAATGGCATCTTAAAAGTAACGAGCTTCTCTAAGTTATCAGAATCCATACTTTTTGATCTCGAAGGCCATATTACCAACCGCAACCAATTCAAGATATTGTTTTTTAATCATCACTAAATAGCATTTATGGGTATTTTTAAATACGAAACCCCATTAGTTTCTGTGGGGGGAAAACTCCCAGCGCGAATGTTTACCTGGATTGCAGGAAGTATCAACATTGGCATCTCCAAACTCGCGTCACGCTCAGTGCGCATTTTTATAAATTGACTCTCTGAAACTCCATCATGAGCATGGATATTTCCCAATTTTTGCTCAGCAACCGTTGTCTGAACTACCTCGGATCTGCTTGGAGGAGGGTAGTCGTGGCATAAAAATAAACGGGTATTTTCCGGAAATGACAATATTTTCTGGATTGAACGAAATAACGTACGGGGATCACCCCCTGGAAAATCGCACCTTGCACTACCCACATCCGGCATAAACAACGTATCCCCTACAAATATCACATCCTCAATTGCATATGCCATGCAGGCCGGAGTATGTCCCGGTACTGAAATTGCCTTAAAACGCAAATACCCAAATTCAATTACCTCGTCATCTTGCAGCAAATAATCAAACTGAGCGCCATTACTTTGAAACTCATCACCAAGATTAAATATGCCTTTAAAGACTTTTTGAATCGAAGTTATTTGATTGCTAATGGCTACAGTTCCACCTAATATTCCTTTAATATAGGCAGCAGCAGTTAAATGATCAGCGTGCGCATGAGTTTCCAGTATCCAGTCAACCGATAACTGGTGCTCTCGTACAAACGCAATTATTTTATCTGCTGATTTGGTGCTAGTTCTCCCAGACTTTGGATCATAGTTTAAAACGGAGTCAATAATAATGCATGCAGGATTGTCAATCCTGTATACAACATAGCTAACGGTATAGGTATCCTGATCAAAAAATTCTTTAACAATTAGGTCAACATTTGAAATCACGAATTAATTTTTTACCCGCTTTACCTTTGTGCTGAAATTATTGAATTAAAACCATTATTAATAGTTTATAAAAATATATACTATATTAGTATAAAAACTTATCCCAATGGACTACACAAACTTAATAAGCCCGGCCCTAGGAATTTTTATTGGTACCTTAATGGGTTTAACTGGTGCAGGAGGAGGGATTCTCTCCGTCCCACTATTGGTATTTACCTTGCATTTAGAGGTAGCAACCGCCGGCCCAATAGCCCTTTCTGCTATAGCACTAGCTGCAGGAGTGGGTGCGTTTCTTGGCCTTAAGGCCAAAATTCTGCGGTATAAAGCGGCTGGCTTAATGGCAATTTTTGGTCTCATGCTTTCCCCATTTGGACTATGGGCTGCGCAAAGGGTCCCAAACGCCCCACTACTCATTTCATTTAGCATGCTGTTGGTTTTCGTATCCATCCGCCTCTTCATCCAAGCTAGAAACGAGAGCAAAGGTTATCCAACAAAAAAACCCCCTCCTCCCCCATGCTTACTTGATCCATCTATTGGGAAGTTAATTTGGACAGTCCCTTGCGCTAGATCCCTTGTTATCGCTGGAGCCTTGGCTGGATTTTTATCTGGTTTATTGGGTGTTGGCGGTGGCTTTATCATCGTCCCTGCCCTCAAAAAATATACTAACTTGCCAATGAAATCCGTTGTAGCCACTTCATTGGGTGTCCTTGCCATCATATCTACCGGTGGCGCTTTATTATCGGCCTTAACGGGTAGCTTAAACCTAACAATTGCCGCTCCATTTGCCTTGGGGGTTCTAGCAGGTTTGCTTCTTGGAAAACTTCTTGAAACAAGAATTAGCGGGACGGGGATACAGCAGATTTTTTCCATCTTCACGATGATGGTTGCAATCGGACTGCTTATCAAAGGCATTGCTGGACTATAAAGCGCAATCCATTTACATTAATTCTGATACCAATTTTCTTAATCGGTGGTTTTTTTATGACAGCCCTAAAACCCAGTATGTTATTAACCAAGCCCATAGTTTCGATCTCGGGAATTGTTGGTGATCTGAATAATAGCATTTTGGAATACACCAATACCGAAAAACCAACCCATGATCATTCATCAATTTACTACAAGCGCTTTTATATCTCGAAATTCACATTGAATAAAATGGTAATCGTTTCTAAATTCACAAATCCCATGAAAATTAATAATGGGGACAACGTAATTGTGGCTGGGTACACATCAGGCAATCAGTTTCAGGTGCTTGCCTATTCAAACCAATCAAATAATACTGGCGATAACGAGAATTGGATGGCACTAATCTTCGCTGCATTACTTTTTTTTGGAATTGCATTTAAATTAGCAACCTCCGCAATAGTCCAAGAGGGAACAATTATTCCAAAGCTATTCATAGCAGCCTTTATGGTTTTAACCGCCTACATGATTTTTCGTGCGCTACTGATTAAGGAAGCCATTGATTTATTGCAAAAAATGAACATCCAATGAGTATTTATTCTGAAAATCCCTTTCTATATTGGTCAAAATTTCGAATTTCTGATAATGTTCAATATGAATTAAATTACCAACCTTGAGGAGTCTGTATGAAATCATTTTTTAAATTTGCGGCCTTATTGCTGTTTTCATTTGGGCTTATTGGCCAATCGTTTGCAGCCGATCCGGCCGTTAAAAAAGCATCGAGCGGTATCTGCCATGATAAAAATAGCCCAAACTATAAGCAAATAAAGGAATTTACTCCTTTCAAATCACTGAAAGCATGCGTTGCAAGCGGTGGAGTGTTACCTGCAGGCTCAAAATCTGAAGCAGCCAGCAATAATGAAAAAACTGCAAAAGCTGATAAAGCAGATAAGGCCGTAAAAGATCCGGCAATTGAGAAGGCTGCAAAAACCGACAAGACAAGCAAGGCAGATGCAACGGTTGCTGAAGAAAAACCGGTTAAATCCGAAACTAAGAAATCATCTGGCGGAGTTGGACCAGTCAAATTATCTAAAAACGGGATTTGCCACTCTCCTGGCACCGAATACTATGATCGCACTAAGGAATTTGATTCCTACCCATCATTAGCAGCCTGCCTCAAAGCTGGTGGAAGAGAGCCAAAGTAACCTGCTGACTAAATTTCCTACAACACTTATTAATAAATATGCCCTCACACGAGGGCATATTTTGTTTGAAAGTAATAATGCTTTATAAATCCCTAATGCCCTCCGGCACCCCCTAAATAAGCGGCTTTCACCGCTGGATCATTTTGCAACTGATGAGCCGGGCCATGGGTAGCAATGTGTCCGTTCTCTAATACATAACCATAATCTGCAACATTCAGCGCCGCTGCCGCAAACTGCTCAACCAAAAGCATTGTTACTCCTTGCGATTTGAGATTAGTAATAATCCTAAAGACTTCTTCAACCAAAATAGGGGCAAGCCCCATAGACGGTTCATCTAAGAGAATGATTTCAGGATTGAGCATTACAGCACGAGCCATAGCCAGCATTTGCTGTTCTCCGCCCGACAATGTTCCAGCCAACTGATTCCGACGCTCCTTCAAGCGAGGAAACATTTCAAGCGCCCGTTCAAGATCTCCTTTTACATCCCCCTTTGGTCGACTGTACGTTAAACGCGGAAATGCTCCCAAAAGTAAATTGTCGTTAACCGACATCGTCGTAAAAACCCTTCTCCCCTCTGGGCTGTGGGCTAAACCAAGCCGGGCTATCTTGTAGGAATCATCACCATCGATTCTTTCACCGCCAAGGGTAACCTCTCCGGAAGTGGGTTTGATCATGCCGGTAATAGCACGCATAGTCGTAGTTTTACCGGCACCGTTTGAGCCAATCAAGGTGATTACCTGCCCCTTTGGCACATCAATACTAATGCCATGAAGAACTTTTACTTTGCCGTAACCGGCTTCAAGATTCTTAATTGATAACATAGGTCTAGACCGATTAAATTAATTTTAATTATTAAGTGCCTAAGTAGGCATGAATCACCTTCTCATCCGCCTGAACTTCACTTGGCCTACCTTCGGCAATTTTTTGCCCAAAATCTAAAACCGAAACCGTATCGCAAACCGACATAACTACGTCCATATGGTGTTCAATTAGGATAAAAGTAATGCCGTTATCACGTATCTTGCGAATAATCCTCATTAACTCCTTAATATCAGGAGCGGTTAAACCTGCCGCAGGCTCATCCAACAACAACAACTCCGGGTCTAGAGCCAGAGCTCTAGCTATCTCTAAAAGCCTTTGTTTGCCATAGGGCAAGTTGCGCGCTTCTTCGTTTGCCAAATCCTCTAAGCCAACAAACTTTAAAAGTGCTATTCCCCTAGATCGAGCGTCTTGCTCTTCTTTTTTATAGCTGGGCAAATGTAAGGCGATTTCCCATAAGTTTGATTTGAAGCAATGGTGCAAACCAACCAATATATTTTGTAAAGCAGTCATTTCCCCAAACAGTTGCACATTTTGGAAGGTTCTAGCAATACCTGAAAGAGCAATTTCAGAAGACGACTTGCCAACAATACTACTGCCCGCATAGGTTACGCCGCCAGAAGTAGGTACATAAATTCCGGTTAAGACATTCATCATCGTACTTTTGCCTGAACCGTTTGGACCAATCAAACCATGAATTGTTCCTCGTTTAATGCTAAGGTCAACATTGTTAAGTGCCTTTAAGCCACCAAACTGCATTAATATTGAATCGACCCTTAAAAGCTCAACACCATTATTTTGGTTGCCAATCGCGCTGATAAAGCTAACTGAATCATCACCTTCCTCAGCCACCAACCCTCCACGACTTGTTTTAGTTTTTCCTGCAAGAGCCTGATAGAAGGTTTTTGTGAATCCAACAATCCCATCCTGCAAGTAATACACCACCAGCAGAATCATGAAGCCAAAAATACTCAATCGCCAATCGGCTATTGTATTTAACCAAAAAGAAAAAAGTGCAAGCCCGACGGTCCCCATCAAGGGAATTATCACCCTCTTATAAGAGGTAATTTTTTTACTGACCCCAATCACGGCACCGACAACCATGATCACTGCAATGATTGAAGCCACGACTCTAAAAAGATTGATGTCATCAAGCAACTTTGGCAATAGGACAATAATCGTTGCTCCGATGATTGCACCCACTCGAGACTTTCGTCCGCCCATAATGATGGCCAACAAAAATAAAATCGCCAACTCATTGTTATAGGTATTTGGCGAAATATACTGCTCCGAATAAGAGTAAAGGCAACCAGCCAATCCAGCAAATCCAGCACTAATAACGAAGGCAATCACCTTGAATCGGTAAACCGAAACCCCCATACAGTCACAAGCTACAGGACTGTCTCGTAACGCCTCAAACGCACGACCAATTTGCGACTTAAGAAATCGATCGACCACAATCAAGCTAACTATCATGATTGCCCCTACCAGCCAAAAATACTCAACCTCAGTCATAGGGACCCCACCAATTGTGGGTTTAGGAATCTTTATGCCTAGCGGACCTTCTGTAAGAAAGGTCATTTCGTTAATTAAAATCTGCACAATGGTTCCAAATGCTAGAGTAACCATCGCCAAATAAGGTCCTATGACCTTTAATGCAGGCAAAGCCAAAATTCCACCAAAGATTGCCGTTACTGCAATCGATGCAGGAATCGTCGCCCAAATAGGCAGCCCAAATTTCATGAATAAGACGCCTGCAGTATATGAACCAATTCCAAATAGTCCGGCATGACCCAGGGAGACTTGACCAATATACCCAACCACGATATCCAAACCAAACAACAAAATCACATAAATAAGAATAGTTTCAGCTAAGTGGATGTAATAGGGATTAACAATTATTAGCGGCAAGCCAATTAGCGCTGCAATTGCAACTAATATGGGGAAGAACGACTTCAATTTCATCTTAAACTTTCTTAATTGCAGATTTACCAAATAGACCTGACGGCTTAAAGGCCAGCACGAGCAATAGCAGAACCAAGCCTGGTACATCCTTGTATCCAGTTGAGATATAAAAGCCGGTTGCAGTTTCAGTAATACCCAAAATCAAGCCGCCTACGATAATTCCCAGTCCGCTTGATAACCCGCCAATGATTGCAACGGCAAACGCTTTTAAACCTAACGAAGTTCCCATCGTGGCGCCAGTTAACGTTAAGGGCGCTATCAGAACCCCAGCGAATGCTGCTGTCAGAGAAGATAGGGCGTATGAAAAAGTAATCACTAAGCTGGTATTAATCCCCATTAAACCTGCGGCATCCCGATCATTTGCAGTTGCAACAACTGCTTTTCCGTAAATGGACTTGCGATTGAAAAATTCCACCAACAACATCATTAATAAAGCACCCCCAACCACCAAAATCTCCATTGGGAGAATATTGGCACCCAAAAATAGAATTGGCTCATCGCTTAACGGCGAAGGAAATGGAAGAGCATCTCGCCCCCATATGTTTTCAGCCACATTCTTGAAAATAATTCCAAGAGCAATGGTGGACATAATCCAACCAAATTCGGATTTGATTTTAATTGCAGGACGAACCCCGATTAATTCAACTACACCCCCTTGCATCATGCCAAATACACAAACAATTGGAACCATAAGCCAGTAATTGATCCCAAGCGAATCAACACAAGTTAACCCAACTAAGGCACCAAGCATCAGCGCCTCACCTTGCCCGAAGTTTAAAGTACCCGACGTGGAAAATGTCAATTGAAAACCAAAAGCAATAACCGCATAGATCATGCCAACGGCAATACCGCTTGTAAGGATTTGGGAGAGGATTTCCATGGTGTTGCCCTAATAAAAAACTAAATTTCTAAAGATAAAAAATGACTCTCTTAAAAAGAAAACAAACAAAACGCCGCTGAAAATGGCGGCGTTTTGTTATTGATTGGCATGCACGTAAAAATATACTAAAAACTAACCAATCAGGTATACCTTATTTTTTCTTGGTCTGAACAACTGAGCCCTTTTCCGCATCTTCCTTATACTCAAATTCAACTCGGCCATTATCAACAATACCCATCACAGGGATATTCGGTGTAATCGCCTCGTGGTCGGTTTTAGTAAAAGGCTTGTCATAGATCATCACGACTCCATCAACCTTCGCATTTAGGCTTTCTAAGGCAGCCAAAATTTTTGGCCCTTCAGTACTATTGGCTTGTTTGATTGCTGCGGCCAACAAATACACTGAGTCATATCCTTGTGCAGCGGATACGGGCGAAGCGATGATTCCGTTCTTTGGCTTAAATTCCTTCAAGTATGCGTCAATGAAGGCTTTACGCTTTGGAGTAGTTGGCTGTTGAATGAAAGTTTCCGGCATCGTGGCACCGTTGCCATTCTTGCCAGAAGTATCGATAAAGCTAGCCATTGACAAAGTCCAACTACCAATCAGAGGCTTTTTCCAACCCAATTTACCCATACCGTTTGCAATTTGAGCTAGCTCAGGTCCAATCGCATAAGTCAAAATTACTTCCGACCCGGCTGCCTTGGCCTTTAACAATTGCGACGTCATATCCACATCGCCGATATTAAACTTTTCAACTGCAACAGGAGTAATGCCGCGCTCTTTTAAGGCTTTTTCTAAATCTTCACGACCAAGCTGTCCATAATTAGTCGAATCAGCCAAAATTGCAACCTTGGTAAAACCCCTTTTATCGACCGCCTCTTTCACAATCATTGGAGCCTGAATATTATCGGCTGCCGATGTGCGGAAAATATAATTCGCGGAATCCTTTGGAAACTGACCGGTAATGAGACTTCCCGTTGCAACATTATTGATCACTGGAATTTTTGCCTCTTGGTAAAAACGCTGGGAAGCGAGGGCAACACCGGTATTAATAAAACCTAAGGTAGCAACCACCTTTTCATTATTGATTAACTCTTGAGCAATTTGAACTCCACGCTCATTCTTCGCCTCGTCATCACGTTCAATCAAAACTAGCTTTTTGCCTCCAACGCCTCCAGCGGCATTTATTTCTTTAGTAGCCAGCCTAACCCCGTCACGCATACTTACGCCCATAGAAGAAGAGCCTCCTGTATAAGGGCCTGTGACGCCGACCTTAATTTCATCAGCAGCGTAAACGCTAGTGGTAAACAATGCAGCAGCTGCTATTGTAAAAATTCGACGGCGGATATTCATACTGTCTCCTAAAGAAGGACTACCAAATTAAACAGATCTTTTTTTATATAAAAATTTCTTACAGCAAAACACAATATTACATTTAATGAGGTCACAAAAAAGGGGGTTGGTATTAGGGTTTTACACTAGCAGATAAGAAAATTTATAACCGCCAAATGGCATTCTCATGGGTTTAATAATTTGTTTTTAAAACTTGGCCAAAAGGTATTAAGCATCAATCCAGTTATAACCAAACCTGCAGCAAGCAGTTTCCATGATGGGAGTGACTCCCCCAGAATAAAGGCTGATGAACCCATCCCGAAAATTGGCACCAAAAGGGCTGTAGGAACAACCAAAGCAGCCGGATGTCGCGACAACAACCAAGCCCATGCAACATAACCAAATAAGGTATTGGGCCATGCCTGCCAGAATACGCCAACCCAGGATGCCATTGGTGCTGAAAGCAAAACCGAAGGCAGTTGATTTCCCCCTTCGAATAGGTAAGAAAGCATCAATAATGGTGGAATAGCGAAAGCGCTTGCCCAAACGACATAAGACAGCATATTGATAGATCCGGCAGCCCTACTTACCGTATTACCCATCGCCCAAGAAAACCCTGAAAACACAACTAGGGCTAGGCCAAAAAAAGTGGTAGTTGCATCTGTGTGCATTGCAATAATCGCTAACCCTATTACACATATGGTTAATGCTCCGACCTGATATAGCCTAATTTTTTCTCGAGCAAACAACATTGCCAACCCAATAGTAAAAAATACTTGGGTTTGAACTACTAAAGAGGCTAAACCAGGCGGTATCCAATGATTGATCGCAAAAAACATTACCCCAAACTGACCTACTCCTATAAACATTCCATATATGGCCAAATTTAACCAGGATACCTTTGGCTTTTTTAAAAAAAAGATCGCAGGAAATAGTGCAAAAGTAAATCGAAGGGCCGCAAAAAGAAATGGTGGAAAGCCGACAAGAGAAAGCTTTATCACAACAAAATTCGTACCCCAGACGGCAACAACAGCTAATGCTAAAAACGCATGACTCAGTGGTAATTGGGAGTTAACCGATTTTTGATCTCTCACGAATTTAGCTTGCGGTTAGCAATTCCGCTAAACGCTGAGCAATCATCATTGTTGGTGCAGCCGTATTTCCTGAGGTGATCAACGGCATGGCTGATGCATCCGCGATACGCAAACACCGAATACCGCGAACGCGTAATTGCGAATCCAGCACGGCCAATGGATCCTCAGCTCTACCCATCTTGCATGTTCCGACCGGATGGAAAATAGTAGTGCCAATGTCCCCTGCAGCGCGAACCAATTCATCGTCCGATTGAAATTGACTGCCAGGTTTGTATTCTTTAGGCTCATAAGGCGACAATACCGAATTAGCTACAATTTGGCGCGTTAGCCTCAAAGACTCAGCGGCAACCAACCGGTCTTCCTCAGTCGATAAATAGTTTGGTGCAATTTTAGGATGGGCATGGGGATCGCTGGTTGTGATATGAACACTGCCGCGAGATGTGGGCCTAAGATTGCATATACTTGCAGTAAATGCATTAAAAGGGTGTAAAGGCTCCCCAAATTTCTCAAGCGACAAGGGTTGCACGTGATACTCAACGTTTGCTCTTAAATGCCTTTTAGAACTAAATGCAAATGCGCCCAATTGGGAAGGGGCCATTGACATTGGCCCAGACCGCATCAATAGGTACTCCAATCCAATCATCATCTTACCCAATAGTGAATTTGCCTTCATGTTTAATGTCCCAATATTGCTAACCTGAAACACCATCCGCAACTGCAAATGGTCTTGCAAATTTTCGCCAACACCAGGAAGGTCGCTGAGCACTTGTATACCTAGGCCTTGCAGATGGGATCTCGCACCGATGCCAGATCGCTCTAGAATTTGAACGCTACCTATCGATCCCGCACTTAAAATGACCTCGCCATCACGCCCTCTTGCATTTTCACCGTTTGAACATAAGGCTTCACAGCAACTTTTGCCTTGACGATATTCAACCCCAAGGCATTTTTTCGATAACGGATCAATCCTCAACTTGGTCACCAATGCGTTAGTTACCACAGTCAGGTTTTGCCTTTTCTCGACATCCCTTAAGAACGCCTTGGAAGTATTCAATCGCCAACCTGCACGTTGATTTACATCGAAATAGCCAACCCCAAAATTATTTCCCCGATTAAAGTCCTCAACCTCAGGAATTCCCGCTTGAATTGCAGCCTTCTTAAACTGCTCAAGAATAGGCCATCTTAAACGCTGTTTCTCTACTCGCCATTCACCGCGATCACCGTGCCAAGCATTACTTCCACCGTGGTAATTTTCAAATTGCTTATACCTCCTAAGCGCATTATCCCAAGACCATGATTCATCGCCGATCTCTTGAACCCAAGATTCATAGTCGGCAGCCTGTCCGCGCATGTAGATCATGCCATTAATAGACGAGCATCCACCCATCACTTTTCCACGTGGGTATATTAGAGATCTGCCATTTAAACCAGACTCGTTCACCGTTCGAAAACGCCAATCCGCTCTTGGGTTATCGATGCAATACAGGTAGCCTACTGGTATGTGAATCCAGAGGTAATTATCCCTTTGACCGGCCTCAATCAGCAATACGCGCGTCTTTGCATCCTCGGTAAGCCGTTTGGCAAGCAAGCAACCGGCGCTACCTGCGCCAACAATAATGTAATCAAACGAATGATTTTGAGTTACCGAGTTCATTTTTCTTGCCCGCCTCATGATGACTTTAACAGTATGCCTAATAATATTAGGCCGCCCTACTTCTTGATTCGAAGATGGCATTAACGTCAATACCAATAAATAGAGTGAGAAACGTTGATGGATGCGATACCCGTCTAAAATGCAACCATGCACCAAAATTCTAAATTAAAGCCGCCGCAACTTAAAAAACCGTCACCCAATCCAGAATCCGGTCTTGATGGTACGGATGTTGGGCCGAGCAAATCCGAGTTAAAACGACTCATGATTGCGCGTCAAAAACTTGCGGAGACTTTATCAACCTTTGGTTCAGAATCCCTTAAATCCATCCCCTTAGACGATGCAATTCGGGATGCAATTGCAGAAACACCGAATATCCGCAGCTTCGAAGCCGTCCGTCGCCATAAGCAGTATTTGGGTAAATTGATGCGCTTTCTTGATCAAGAAGAACTTGATGCCATCCACAGAAGACTGGATGCCATCCAAGGAGTTAGCAAGGCCGAGACAGCCAAATTGCATTTTCTGGAAAGCTATCGCGAGAGGTTACTGACAGACGACGACGCACTAACAAAGCTGATTGAAAAATTTCCTGAATTGGATATTCAAAATTTGCGATCCCTTATTCGAAATGCGCGAAAAGAAAAGGAACTAAAAAAACCTCCAAAAGCCTATCGCGAAATATTCCAACTTCTAAAAGAATTGGGACTCTAGGCTTATTTCCATTTAATTCGGCGAGCGGGAACCTCTATAAATCTATAGAGGTAATTGGCAGTAAACCAACTTGCAATTAAAGCTACCGACATCATGCCAAACGCATAAACCCCAGTACCCTCATTGGCCTTATTACTCAAACCACAAGCAATATAAATCGTATTGGCCAATAAAATAAATGAAAAGTGAATTAGAAAAGCGCAATATGATCTGTGACTTGCCCATGCAATCATTCGCATCAATGCCTGCCATTTGTCATTTTTTGAATCAATGTATGAGCAATTACCCCAGAACAGCAAAATGATGGCCACGAAAAAGGCTAAAAAATTCCTCATCCAAATCTCGTAAAGGCTCGAAACCACTATAACCAATCCAACCGCCAAAATTAACAGCTTGGATAATCGCTGAGTTTGCACATCTGCAAGCAATTGGTCGTATTTTGAGCCGGCAAAATGCGCTAAAACCCCAAGACCATATGAGCCAATAAAATAAACAAAGAAGCTTTCATATTCACTGTGGCGGTTAAAGTACAGCAAAGATCCAATTACTAAAATCGTAATAAACCATATGGCTGAACGGTAAGTTGGCAATAACGCCAACATAATAGCCAAAAATGTGTACAACTGCCAATCGATTGCGACATACCAGACTCCAGCTGAAATTGAATCGAAGCCTAATATTCCCTGTAGAAAAAATAAATGCGATAAAAACTGTCCTAACGTTTCGGACTCTCCCACGAATTCATCCTGAACCCAAAAGCGTGCGCACCAAGCACAGGCAATAGTAACCATAAGCGCAACTATGTAGGGGGCAAACAATCGAAAATAGCGATTCAATATTACCTTCAAAAGCGTATGTTGATTGAAAACCTGACCGCCAGATTTGGTAGATGATTTTACTAAGGATTGGGAAGCCAAATATCCGCCCATGACTAAAAAAATCTGCACGGCATACCGCCCATATTCAAATAGCCAAGTCATTATTCTGGGAAAGAGCAAGCGAGCATCTTCCGCCACCTGACCGTAGCTGGATAAATGGTGCAAAATAATCAATAAAGCCGCGAGGACCTTAAGGCAATCTATTAAAAAATAATAATTTTTTGTTTTCAAGGTAATTATTAAAAAAGGATAAAAAAGCAAAGCGTCAGCAATAAGCGCGGCAACAAAGCGCTATTAAAACACCACCCTCGCTCCAACGGAAATAGCCTGCGGCATGCCAGCTTGATATGCTGTACTTGAAGAAGCAATATTAAATGTGATGTATTGCCGATTTAATAAGTTCACTACCGAGGCAAACACGGTTGCCTGAGGAGTCAGCTCATAGTTTGCCCTCAGCCCAATAATCGCATATGCAGGTACCGGCAACGTATGCGCAGTGTCCATCCATGAATTACCAACGTATCGCAATGTTGTTGTGATACTCGCCTTTGGTACCGGGTAATACGTCAATCCTGCGTTAGCAATATTTTGAGGGACTCCGCCCACCTGACTATTGGTGGGATCACTCGTAGCAGTCCAAGTGAGCCGCGCTAAAGTGTAAGTATAGCCACCATCCACCGACCATGTTGTCCCGATATCCTGATGGTACTGAAATTCCAATCCTTGACTTAATAGATTTTGCTGATTGGTGAAGTAATTCACCGATGTGGAATTGCAAATTCCTACTGAGGCAGTTCCTGTCAAAGGGTTTCCTGTTGCATTGCATAGGCTTTTGGCCAACACAACATCATTCGGGTTATTTTTATTTAAGGCATAACTAGTGACGGAATTCTGAATATAGTTGTTAAAAGCCGTTAACTGGGTAAATCCGGATTTCCATCGGAAATCGGTCCCCACTTCATAGCCCGTCATTGTTTCGGGCACTAAGTTTGGATTTGCGAAATTCCATCCTGTTGCGGAACCGAAACTCCTTAAAGTGTTATTCATGCTCGGGGCATGAAATGCCTGATAGGCCGCCGCCCGTATATCCCAATCCTTTGAGGCATTAAACATCAACCCCAAGGATGGACTTAATTGCGTCTTGCTCTTATTCGAAATATTCGTATAGGAAGGATTTGCTCCATTTGCCCCGGTGTTATAAAGCGTTGGAATCTGGCTGCTCCAAGAGTCAACCCGCGCACCCAATGTTGCCTCAATGGGAACAAATTCTGCCTTTGATTTGACTTGGCCAAGTAGGCCGTAAAAACTCTGCTGCCCCTGCGCATAATTGATGGATACCACCGATCCGTTGCCGTTGGCATTTAAATTGTTCGTTAAATTGGATGCGGAAATATTTCTTGCATCCAAACCGAGAAGATATTGATCAATTGCAGCGGTTTTTAAATCGTGCGTGTACTGTACGGATCCCCCAAGTGTTGAATAAGGGTCTGTATAGTTGGCATTTATATAAGGCGCATTAGGATTAGAGGAGTTGGGTGTTGTGGTCGATCCACTTTGCTTGTAAAAGCTGGTATTTTGGTAATAGGCGTTTACTTGCAATTTCTTATCAACATCAACATGAGTGGTTGTTCCACCCGCTAAATCCGTCGTTTGAACTAAATTTGGAGCAATCGCATAATTGGTACTTAAATCGGACATGGTGCCATATCCAATTCGGAAAAATCCGTCGGTCTCTTGCGTTGGTTTGAAGTACCCCTGTAATCGAATATTGGAATTCTTAACGCTGTCGGTCCCCATTCCGTTTTTTATATTACTTGCTGAAGCGGGCGAAATCGTGGCGTAATTTTGATAACCTTGAGATGAAAAATAGTCGGCCGAAAATCGTAATTGCATTGCATCTCCCGCCACAATATCTTTTGAAGCAGCCACATTTCCAGTACCAAACGCACCATAGCTAAATGAAATATCCTGAGAACTATTTTTTGGCGTTTTGGTATTAATATTAATTACTCCACCCATGCCGTAATTTCCCCATAAGCTCGAAACACCTCCGCGAACAAATTCAACGCTTTGAATGGATGACATCGGCACTAAATTCCACTGCACTGTTCCATAAAACGCATCATTCGCAGGCAATCCATCAATTAAAACGAGTGTTCTGCCATAACCTAAACCGCGAACATTAATGCTTTGACCAGTGGGATCTTTCTGATAATACGGAACATCGTTGAGAAAAACCCCAGGCACATTCTTCAAAACTTGGTCGATAGTGAGATCTACACTAGCATCCAATACCTCAGGAGTAAGAATGGTTGTGTTGAGGGGAATTTGGTCTAACGGAGTATCGGAACGAGTGGCATTTACCACAATATCACTTAACTTTTGATCGTAATTCGATGGCGGTGAAATTTGGGCTGTCGAATGTAAAGAAAAGAAAAATAGTCCAATTAAAAAAAAGAAATGCTTTATTTGTATTTTTAAAAATTGCCTATTCATTTCATGAATCAAGTTATTAAGTGAGCAATATAGTTAATCTATTTAACTTTTGTCTTACCCAATAATGAAGTCAATAATGGGTTCGCATCAGCCAATTCCTTTTTTGTTTTCACCGCATTAGAACTTCCTGGCCTATTAGATTTGGTGGAGTTTTTTAAACGATGAGCGATAGCCAACCCTTGATTTTTTGCGAGATCTGTCTTTTTCATAAAATTTGATAATTACTTTGTCAGCGATTTTGCAGCAATACCCAAAAAAAGCAAAGACCAACCCTGAAGTAGCAACTCGACAGCAATCAATAAGCCTGGCAGCCAAAGACTTGATGCTGGCCAACCATTCAGAATCAAAATACCCATCAAAATTGAAACCCCCGATGAAAGCAATAACCAAAACCATTCACGGAATGGTCGATGCTGAAATGCGGTCACTAATCGAAGCACTCCCGTCACAAAAAATATTGCAGCCAACCAAAGCGTAATACCTTCCAAGGCCGGTATTGGAAAAGCCCAAGTAAAAAATCCCGCTGCAATATACAGAACCGAAAGAAATAATTGAACACCAACCCCTTTCCATCCATTTGACTTTAACGCATGGGCGCCTTGTAAAATACCTGCCACGATTAAAAATGCACCTAGCACACTAATTGAAATGAACGAATACATCACCTGACCGCTGATCCCGATAACGCCCAACAAGAGAAACAAAATACCTAGCCAAATAAGCGAGTTTGGTTTCTTTGCCGCCTGCCCCAGTACAGCCGAACGAATTGCAATAATCTGAGCCACCTGTAGATCTGACATATTCACTCCTATTGAAATATGAACTTCATCAACTGTTATCTACTGTATCAATAAAATCTCGCACTGCCTTATTAAAATAGCCCTTCCACTCAATATTTGATAAATGAATAGTTATCCCGAAGATCAAAAATTGCAAAGAACAAAGACATTGAACCACATTAGCCTTTAAATATAACCCCTCAACTAAAAAGGTCGAGGCCATGTTCCAGATCATTAATCAATTGACAACAGCACCATTCCCTTAATCTGAGTCAAGGATCGGCAAGTGAGTTAAATGGCGATTGGCAAATTAGAAATCAATTTCTGGCAATTCCGAGTATCCTGTATGACCCTTCCGTTTTAAAATCAGGAGCCTTCATGGGCCAAATGACAACAATTCTACTTGGCATCGCCGCAATTCTTTTTCCGGTTTTAGCCGGCAGATTTGCTTGGAAAAATTTTGATCGTTATTTTGGTAAAAACGATCAAGAATACATGGATACCCTTCAATTCTTCTTAAAAAAAACTGGGTTCACAATTTTGGTTGCGTTTGTATTCCTTTGGATTGGCTTGAGCATTGTCTTTCAAACACAGGTAAATTAAATACATTTCAAGGAAAAAATCAAAATGCCTAGCCAACTGAAGTACTTTCTTTCGAAAACCATATCGAATTTCGCAGTTTTATTAATCATTCTTCTGATAGCGGTGATGGGTAAAACCATTAGTCCTGAATTCACCAATTCAGTTCTTGCAAATGCCGATCGACTTGTGTCTGAATTGATTTTGGTATTCATTGCAATCTCCCTTGGCGCATTTATTAATAATTTCCAAATTGTGCTGTGGGGTTCAATTGCCAGTTTTATTGTGGCTTGTTTATTTATTCGATTGGATTTATTTGAATACCTCACCATTGATTACCTATTTGCCGTTCTAATTGTTGTATTGGGTTTTTCATCCATTGCAAACCTATACCGCCATTACCGGGAATTGAAACTCTAAGCAACCAATGTTGTACCCTAAAAATTGTGGCTCTACTTTTCAAGTGCACTATAAATTAATGCACTCACCTTCTCACGATAAATCTTTCTGATCTCACCTGGGGCAACAGCCATCATTACCACCACCATCCTCTCTTTTGGATCAACCCAAAAAATTGTGCCGTTGGCGCCATTCCATGTGTAGTCACCAATATTTCCATTGATGGCAGAAAGTCCTCGTTCTACCCGCACAGCGACCCCTAAGCCAAAACCGTAACCTACCCGACCCGGCTCTGTTAGGCCAACATTATTTTGAATACCGCTATTTAAATGATTTGATGTCATAAATGCCACGGTCTGTGGACCCAAAACCCTCTTCCCCTCAAGAACACCTCCATTCAAGAGCATTTGCCCAAACCGTAAATAATCCGCGGCTGTTGAAAACGCACATGAGCCGCCGCAGTCGAACTTGGGACTTTGCGTCAGTATTTCGATGTTCTGAGGTTTACCCAAAATAGGGTCTACTGAAAGAGGTTGAGCCAACCGTACCCGCTGATTTTCCGATATTTGAAATGTGGTGTCGGGCATTCCCACCTTATTCCATACTCGCTCTCTTAATACGTCACCAAGGGGCTTGCCATAAATCTTCTCCTCAATCAAGCCCAGCACATCAATACCAAAACCATAATCCCATGCAGTAGCCGGCTCGTACAACAATGGTGTTTGCGCCAATTTATCCAAAAATTGCGCGCCGGTATACTCCATAGCCGCAGGCGCTGAGCCTGCTGGATACAATTTATGAATCGCAGTGCTGCCGCGACCTCCATAAGTTAAGCCGTTTGTATGGCGCATGAGGTCCTGAATGGTAATCGGATTTTTTGCTGCAATCGCTAAGATTTTTCCGTCAACATCAACCTTACCCACCTTCATTTCCCTAAACTGAGGGTACCAGTTTGAAATGGGCGCATTTAATGGCAGCTTACCTTCCTCATAAAAGGTCAACGCACCGACTGCCGTCATCACCTTTGTCATGGATGCCAAGTTAAAAATTGCATCCGTACGCATGGGAAGATTTTTTTCTTTATCCAAATAGCCAAAAGGTTTGAATACCACCAATTTGCCATTTTTTGCCACTGCCAATACAGCCCCAGGCAATTGGTTACTAACCACTTGATCTAAAAAAAAGGCATCTATCCTTCTTAATCCTTCTTGTGAAAACCCTTCTAACTGGGGGGGAGCCAAAGGAAGAGGGGGGTTGCTAACCTGAGCAGCAATACCAAGGGATGAAAATACCGCCATTGCCACGATAAGTACTCTTAACCACCATTTTTCTGTCAATTGCATAAGTCTATCTCCCCAATCACTTTGTATTTATTAAATATGGATCCAATTTAGCATTCATTTAAGACCTTTTAATACTTACCCACTATGCCAATTGGGCGTTTGCGTGCTGACACCCACTGAAATTCAGAAAGCCATAAAATAGACAAAGTAATCTATATAACTAAAATGCTATATCAAATTAATTTTTAATTATTTGAAGAAATAAAGCCAAACGACGACAATCTTGATCTTATGTATAAATACGACGCCATCGACCAAACCCTAATCAATCAAAGGGTTGATCAATTTAAAGATCAAGTACAAAGGCGCCTTCAAGGAGTTTTGGCCGAAGAAGAGTTCCGCCCATTGCGTCTGCAAAACGGTCTTTACCATCAACGCCACGCATATATGCTGCGCGTTGCGATTCCATATGGCCTCTTAAATGCGACCCAATTGCGCACTCTCGCATCCATTTCCAAAAAATACGATCGCGGATACGCGCACTTTACTACTCGCCAGAATATCCAGTACAACTGGGTCACTTTGGAATCCGCGCCGGAGGTTTTGGCAGAACTTGCCAAAGTTGAAATGCACGCCATTCAAACCTCAGGCAATTGCATCCGCAACATTACCAGCGATCCGTTTGCAGGAGTTGCCAGCGATGAAATGGTTGACCCGCGACCCATCGCCGAATTACTACGCCAATGGTCAACGCTACACCCCGAATTTGCCCACCTTCCCCGTAAATTTAAATTTGCAATCAATGGTGCAAAAGAGGATCGCGCGATTATTTTATGCCACGATGTAGGCATTCAACTTCATAAAAATACTCAAGGCTTATTGCTTGCCGACATCTATGCTGGAGGAGGCATGGGCCGAACTCCGATATTGGGAACTTTAATTAAAACCGGCTTACCTTGGCAGTTTTTGCCCAGTTACTTAACCGCCTTGCTGCGAGTCTATAACCGATTTGGTCGCCGTGACAATTTGTATAAAGCGCGCATCAAGATTTTGGTAAAGGCGCTTGGGCCAACCGAATTCGCCCGGCAAGTTGACTCCGAATGGAGTCACCTTCAGGACGGCAAAGATAATTTTTCCCAGGCTGAATGGGATCGTGTTTCCCAGCATTTCACCAAACCCGCCTATCGTCCACTTCTGACAGTAACGCAAGACCAACTGCTATCGCAATTCGAACCAAACCTCACCCCTGATGAACGGGTTGCTTTCAGTCGTTGGCTCCAGCGTAACGTTCGAAACCACCAAATCCCAGGTTATGCGAGCGTTATTCTTTCACTTAAACCTCATGGCACTGCCGCGCCAGGGGATGCAAGCACCGCCCAAATGTATGCGATTGCCGATCTAGCCGACCAGTACAGTTTTGGTGAGTTGCGTGTAACCCATGAGCAAAACTTGGTTTTAGCGGATGTGGAACAACTTGAATTACTCAATTTATGGCGAAGTGCCAAAAAGAACAATCTAGTTTTGCCTAATATAGGGCTTCTTACCGACATCATTGCTTGCCCTGGTGGGGATTTTTGCTCTTTAGCGAATGCCAAATCGCTACCGATTGCAAAAGCAATTCAAGAACGTTTTGACGATCTCGATTACCTGCACGACTTAAAGGACATCTCGGTAAACATCTCCGGATGTATAAACTCCTGCGGACACCATCATGTAGGCAACATTGGCATTCTAGGCGTCGACAAAGATGGTGAGGAGTGGTACCAAATTACACTTGGTGGAGAACAAGGTCATCAAGCGCAGATTGGCAAAGTAATTGGGCCTTCCTTTTATGCATCAGAAATTCCCGATGTCATGACCCAGATCATCAATGTCTACGTTGATAATCGACACCCCGATGAATTATTTATTGATGCCTATCGCCGTCTAGGCATTACCGCCTTTAAGGATGCCGCCTATAGAGGCATCAAGCCGAAACCAAAGACCGACTCGGCAATTGCCGCCACGAACAAATCATGAATAAGAAAATAATCGTTTTCCCGAAAAATGGAAAACCAGCATTGGCTGACGACAATTGGCAGATATGGGGATTGCCGATTACTGGAATTCCAGGAAAGATTGCCGAAAACCCAGAAGCTCTTGCTGATCAAACCCTGCCTACCGGGAAAGTACTGGTTCCGTTTGGGTGGTGGTTGGATCACGTTGACAAGCCCGAAATCTTAACGCGCGCTCTACAAGGCAATATTGGCGTTTGGTTTGCAACCAACGACGATATCCTAAAGCATACGGACATCATTGAATCGGGAAGGAAACTGTGGCCACTTGTTGCAGCACATTTCCCAATTTTTCGCGACGGCAGAAGTTTTAGCACAGCCGCCTTATTACGAAATCGATTTGAATGGCAAGGCGAAGTCCGTGCAATTGGTGATGTGCTCATTGATCAATTGCTGCAAATGGCTCGTGTTGGTTTTGATAGTTTTGATCTGCGTGCCGATCAAAATTTAAACCTAGGCTTAAAGCAATTTAACCTCTATACGGCGATAACCCAAAATTCTTGGCGTGAAGTAAGAAGCACATTAGCGACTGAACCCGCTTAGAAATTACTTTCAGATCTAATCAACTTCGTACCCAGCAAGAAAACTCCATGAGCTCATCACCCCAAGACTCACAAGGGAAAGTCTACCTAGTCGGCGCTGGTCCAGGCGCCGCAGATCTCATCACCGTGCGCGGAGCTAGCTTGTTGTCTAAAGCACAAATCGTATTTCATGACTCGCTGGTAGAACCCGAAATTCTGGCTCAATGCCCTCAAGCGATCAAAATTCCTATTGGCAAGCGGTGTGGGAAATTCTCTTCAACCCAGAAATTCATCAACAAACGCCTTATTGATGCTGCCCAGAAATATGCCATCGTCGTTCGTCTAAAGGGTGGTGATCCAATGATCTTCGGGCGTGCAGATGAGGAGTTGCAAGCACTGGCGGATGCTGGCATTGCTGTGGAAGTCGTGCCCGGAATCACGGCCGCCCTGGCTGGTGCAGCCTCCATACAGCAATCCCTTACCTTACGCGGTGTTTCTCGCAGCGTGGCTTTTGTCACCCTTGCGCAAGCGGAATTTCCTCATGCTGACGATGGCGGCTTCGCAAGTCCTATTCAAAATCCCAAAGCCGATACGCTCGTCTACTATATGGGTCGAAAAGATGCCGTCCGCATTGCAAGGCAATTGTTAAAGCAAGGTGATACTGATACTGGCAATACACCTGTGCGCATTCTTGAAGCGGTCAGCACAAGCCGAGAGCGGCATTGGTCCTGCACCCTTGATGATTTAGCTCAAGGGAAAGCAAACGACTGGTTTGATAAAAATTCTCCTGCTCTGATTATGGTTGGATCAGCCCTAAATGTATCTCGCCCCCAAATCGACAATAGCCTGCAAGACAGCGCTATCCTCCCCGGCAGGATGCGTCAAGCTTAGCCGCAACTCGGGATATTGTTTTCGACAATTTTCCAAAAGCTCAGGAAAATCATTGCGCAAGTGCCCGCCTTGGCCAAAAAACACTGGCACCACCACTATCTCGACCGTCCCCAACTGCGTGAGTGTGCTAATGGCTTCATATAAGGTGGGTTGCATGGACTCCAAAAAGGCCACTTCCACCAAATTATCGGGATGTTGTGCCCGCCACATTGCACAAAGCCGATCAAAAGGCTCTCGCCAGCGGATATCGCGAGCACCATGACCGAATAGAATGATTGACTTCATATTGAATTGCTTTCTAGGGATTTTTTCTTTAACTTCTCAAGGAATCGTATAAGCTTAACCCTTTGCTAGAACATTTACTTATTTAAACAGCTCACGCAGTAATAACTTAACCAATTCACGGATCCAATGATGAGTAACCTTCTTAGTCAACCATGGGTCATTGGCTTAATGGCAACCCTGCTAATCGGAGGCGTACTATCGGCCGTGCATCATGCCGAAGTTATTGCACACAAAACCGGTGAACCTCTTGGAACGTTGGTTCTAGCCATCAGCGTCACCATTATTGAAGTTTCCCTGATTATTGCCATGATGTTATCAGGACATGAGGGTTCCCAGTTCATTGCACGAGATGCCGTATTTGCCGCAGTCATGATTGTGGCAAACGGTGTGGTGGGTTTATGCATCTTCGTTGGCGGACTAAAACACCGTGAAATGAGCTTTCGTATAGAAGGCACCAATTCCACCCTGGCAATTCTTGCCGCCCTTGCAACCTTTACGCTCGTCATGCCGGTAGTCACAACCAGCACTCCAGGACCCGATTTCACTAAAAGTCAGCTGGCCTTTGCCGGTGTTACCTCTTTTATTTTGTACGGAGCATTTCTGTTTTTTCAAAACGTCAGTCATCGTGATTATTTTCTGCCGCTCGATTCAGAAAAACGATGTGATTGTGATGAGCATGCCGAAAAGCCAAGCAACACCAAAACAGCGATTAGCAGCCTCTTGCTGCTTCTCTCCTTGATTGCAGTGGTTGCTTTAGCCAAAGCGTTAAGCCCTGCAATTGAAGCTGGTGTCCAGGCTGTTGGCGCGCCAAAAGAAGTCGTAGGGATTGCCATTGCTTTACTGGTATTGCTTCCAGAAAGTTTTGCCGCGGTTCGCGCAGCCGTAGCCAATCGATTGCAAAGCAGTCTCAACCTGGCGCTGGGTTCAGCGGTAGCCAGCATTGGCCTCACAATTCCAGCCGTTGCCTGCATCGCGATCTTCTTTGATCTGCCTATCAGCTTAGGTATTAATAACCTCAGTATCGTGCTGCTTTACCTTAGCTTATTTATTAGCGTACTGACGATGGCAATCGGTAAAACAACCATGCTACAAGGGGTTATTCACCTGATCATCTTCTTTGAATATTTATTTTTAAGCCTGGTGCCTTAGAACTTGCTGTCATTATTTTTAGCGTGGATTTTTTCACTTTGCCCTTAACACGATCAGGATCATTAAGCGTCTTGTTTAGGCTTTGCTCTTAAAATGACAATATGTTGACTCGTGGTTTACGTTCAAGATCAGCATGCCTTTTTTCAGCCGTGATGAAATGGCGTGGACCACTAAGTGCGAAGCATTTATCGGAGTGCCAGAGGTCCAACTTATAATCCACTCATGAAACTCCTCTTCAAGCGCCAGATCAATTACTTTAAGATCGTTACAGCCTTAGGAATTGGTATAAGCAATTTCTTTGGCATAAGTCTCGCATTCGGTGATGCGCTTGCCAACAACCAAGGCAATTCAACTTATTCTGCTGCAAGAATCGAAGCCCCCCAAGACGTACCCGACTCAATTCCCGATCGCATTGTTGGGGATATCGGAGCAGCTATTTATACCTCTAAACTAAATATCGGCAGCTATGGAACACAGTCCCTTGTTCTTCCTTACGCTTTCTTTGACTACAAGCGATTTTTTGCTCGCATAGACACATTTGGCATAAAAACTGTACCTGTTGGGTATGGGTATTTCGAGTTAGCAGGGCGAATCAGTCTTGACGATTACACATTGAAATCCACCATCAACGGCGCAACCATCAATAAGCAAGATCCCATCCCTTTAGGTATCGGCACTTTTCAGGAAACCCCCATTGGCGCCTTCTTTTTGAATGCTTTTCAAGACGCCGGCAAATCTAGGGGGCAACTCTATGAACTCTCCTATTTTGGTGAAATTGAAACCGTAAGGCAAATTAAACTTTACCCACAATTGGGTATCGAACGGCAATCCAGTCAATATGCAAACTACTATTACGGAGTGAGTCAGTCCGAAGCATTCACTACGGGGTATCGCAGCTATAACGTTGGCGCATCGAATAACCCCATGATTGGCATGATGCTTGAAATTCCGATTATTGACGATTGGTACCTTAATTTCTATGGAAAGCGAAAATGGATGGGTTCCAACATCAACCATAGCCCAGTCATGACAAAATCATTTCAAGATAACATTTTCATGACGGTGGCTTATCGATTTAAATGATTCGAGTTGAGAGAGTTCCGCTCTAAGAAATACCTTCTCCACACTATCAAAAGCATTCTAATCAACATCACTCCAGTTGCATCAGCAACCCAATCCAGAAAATCTCCTGAACGCCAGCCCGTCATTGACTGAATGCACTCTATAGCTGCACCGTATATTAGTAAGCCCACAAACATACGAGAAATTGCTTGCGGATAAGCTGCTATACCCAAAACCATCAATGTCGCAAAAGCCACAATATGCTGGGCTTTATCCGACCAATCCAAGACGTCAATCGATAAATCTTTACTCGGAATAAGAAAAAGGATCGTGGCAAGGCTAAGGGCAAGCCAAAACACAATCGCGAGCAAAATTGAAAGGTGTTTTTTTATCATCAATACAATTTATTTCCTAAAACTTCATACTTAAGAACATCAAGCGCTATCGATAACCACCAAAAATACGGTTATCATGTTTACATTACGAAGATTTACTTCTTCGCAAATCCTTACTCAACCACGTATCGATTTGCTAGTCACCCAATATGGCCGATCCGGTTGCCAATGCTCGACCATCACGTGAGTTGGTGATGTCGTACAAGGGGTACTTGCGATACAGTTTTTGTCCGCCATCGCGAATCAACGGCGTCCAAAGCAAGTTTGCTACGGAATCGGAATGCATCGCAAAGAAGGCGTCAAACGGCACGGCAATATACACTCCCTTATCAAAACTGCCTTCGCCATATTGGGCCGCACTGACGTTGGTTTTGGTGACGTACGCACCGATCTTCACGCCGTTCGAAAACACCCTCGATAAATCCAATGTTCCTCCACGATCGCCTGCAAGGTATTGACCAACACTGGCCTTAACCAAAATATCCTCAAGGCCAGTATCCCAGTAGCCGGTAAGATGGCCCGTATTCACGGAATACTTTTGCAGGGACGTCCAAACATTAAATTGACGCTGATACACGCGGTTGGCGTCAACACCCACGGCAAACCGACTATTGCTAGGACGATATAAATATTCCCCACCCGCACCCGCGAACATCATCTCCAAATACCCGCCATACAAACTTCCAAAATGATTTCCCTCGTATTGGAAGGTGCGCGTCGCCTGTAAATTGGGCATCGTGGCAACTGAAGTTGTCATGTACTGGCGAATATCGGTTCGTACCGGCGGCAACGAGGATTGGGTGGTTGATTGGTATTTTCCAAAGTTATCGATTGCACGAACATTCAACGTTCCCGACAGCCAGGTATTTTTATCAAAGTTGTAGGTACCATCCCCGACAGCTGAAATCGCAAAGAGTAATGGCAAATCCGTTCCGCCAACAATTTGCTGATACCCCACTCCCAAGCTGCCATCATAAGGTTTGTGATCCAGTTTTCCCCATGTGCTACTTCCCACCGTATTGGCACTTAAGACCGGATCAATGATCGTTTCCATGGTCGGTTTTTTCTGCGAAGGGGGCAGCAACTGGGTTTGACTGAGCATCCACTGCATCCGGTCGACCTTGTGCTCGGAAGCGATAATTCCCAAATTGTAAAGTTGAAGTTGGAAATCCTGAATGTCCGAAGGTGCATCGCGATGCAGGACTGCAACCCCTCGGTCCAGCCGCTCACGCAAATAGGCTCCGGCTGCGTTATTAAATTTCACAATCCAGGTATTGCCGGACACCCTGATCTCATCGACCTGCCAGCCGGTTTGGGTTTGCAAATCAAGCAAGGTCTGGGTCGGGGTAATCGTGGGTACTTGCGCCTGAACAGCAACTGGTTGAGAAGTTTTTTTTGCAGCCGACGCATTGGACGAAATCGCCGATGCGTTAGTCACTACACCACTGGAGCCATTAACCGCGGTAACCTCAGCAATGGAGTTTTCTTTTAAATTAAAAGATGTCGCCACCGATGAATAATTGGCATTAGGGATCCTCTCGGATGGACCAACGTCCAGATTTTTTAACTGCACCGGAACCGCCTTCGCTTCGGCCAATTTCGGCACCGACATTTGATCCAAGCGATCGTGCCAGGTCAATGCCAACATGATGTTTTGGGCACCCCGCACTCCCAAGGTCCAGTCGAATGGTCCCATCCGGTAGACAGCGCCAAAATTCAAGGGGGTTTTGGTGGTGAGCTTTGCTCCAAACGGCTCATTCTGATAGTTGTTGCCATCAAGCTCGGCTTTGAGAATGAGGTTGTCCCAAGGGGTATGGTATTGCACTCCCCCAATGAGGGCGCTAGGTCCATAGAAATAGTTGCCGCTTAAGGTGCCGCCTTCCCCCACAACAGGAGGTGGTCGTGTTTTATAGGCGGAGGAGATTTTGGAAAACGGATTAGGGATGTTGCTGCGCGATCCCAGATACCCCCAACCCATCCCCAGACTGAAATCCAAATCGCTCCAGCGCTTATTGGCAACCACATACTCGCCGGAAAAAAGCCCTGTACCCAAAATATCCATCCCGCCCACGGCAATTTGCGGCAGATACGCACTCTCTTCCCATAAGCGAAACTTCACATCAAAACTTTTATCTTTATAGGTCTGACTTGAGCCGTATGCATAAGGAACATTATTGATGTTGGTATAGCGAAACCCGAACTCCATAAAGTCGATTGGCGTCAGGAAAAAATTCAGTTGTTGGTAGGGGTTGGTTGAACTTAAACCAACCGACACCGTACCGGCCGGGGCAATCCGCGCTGTGGGGGTTTCCAGCAAACCGATCTCGCCCCAGATACCCGATGACAGCGGCAAATCGCGTGACGTCTTATACCGGTCATCCACCGACAAGATTGGTGGACGCCGCAAATTGACTTCATTGTCAGGACTTAAAGCATCACCGGAAATCTCCTGCGTTGATAAAAACGCAGCAAGCTGCTCGGAGAACTCCCTGGCATCCTTATTCGACCATCCGGATCCGCGCGGCGGCGCCCAAATCCATGCTCCAGGAGCTGGCAGATCCTGCTTGGCTTCATTCCAATCGGCGGTTGGTACCACGCGAATCTTGCCATCGGGCTCGATCACCCAGGCCCAATCGGCAACAACGCTTTGTGCACGACACGCCCGATAGTATTGCCGCGTTTCCACATTGGGCTGGTATTTCACTTTGCATAGAACGCCATCGCTACGAATCACGGTAATGCTTTGTGGCAGCAGGGGAATGCGAATTTCCTCTCCCTCTTGCAAAATAGGATCTTGCTTTGGATTCACTTCCAAATACCTTGGATCGGTATTGGGCAATAATGCTCGACCAGTAACGGGCATGCTTGCAATCAATTGCTGCAAAGCTTTACGAGACGCATCGAAGGATTTTTCGCCGCTCGGAGCCTGAAGTTTTTTTAACGTTTCCAGCAAACGGTCTTTTTGCTTTTCCTGAGGAGCCACTTCAGATGGAACAATCCAGGCAATCCCCAGTGGGTAAGGCTCGGGTTTCTCTGATGCCTCCGGCCCTTTGGCGACTTTAGGTTGTTCCGCTCCCTGTAGAGATCCATCTTCTTCTTGCTTGCGCCGCTGCTCCTGAATTAACCATTCGCTCAAACGCATGCCTGCTTTGGCAGGAGACTCACTGGAAAGGGTTGCATTGGGTTTAGCGATTGTAATATTTGTGCTGGTGTCTTGAACCTGCTGCGCAACACTAGTCGAATTTTTTTTCTGCGCTAAAAGCTGCGATTTTTTTGATCTTGATTTTGTCTTGGCATTAGAAAACTCACTAGAAGCAACGATTCCACTTGATGCACCAGCCATCGGTTGTTCTGCAAATGCAATAGGAATGGAGGGGTCTGCAGACTGGACAAATACCGTCCTCACTCCCGGTCCAGGACCGGGAGACCACCCAACACCATCGCCGGCCGGCGAATCAATTCCCGCACCGGTGCCACTTGCTACTTCGACATTGTTTTTTAAATCCCCTGCAGGTTTGCCTGCGCGCACAAATACGTGCCCCGGTCCATCTGCATTGAGTTTCACACCCGAACCCAAGCCTGCGCTAGCACCAAAACCCGGGGATACATTGGATACACCCGCACCCGAACTGGAACCCGCACTGTCAACATTCATGGGTGCCTGCGCTTCGGCATGCAAGCTCACCATCGTAGAGCCCACGATGCAGATGCTCAAAAATGCAGCGAGGGAGCGTTTAAACAATTCCGGCACAAAGGCATGCAACGGTTTCATCAGTATGAATTTGACTGAACCCCACAGTCCTTGCGCCCAATTCAAGACTTCACCGCACTAGAGGGTGGCCAAGGCCACGTCAACCAAGACAAGCAATAGTCCGGAGATAGGCATTGCCTGCCATAAATTGGTCGCGGCACAAGTCCCGACATGTCAACCGCGTATACCGCTGTCACTACCGCAAGCCCTGGATTATTGGCGCTTTGCACCTTGGGACGGGCCCGCTCTTCAACCCATCGCAATTTACCGGAATAGGGCCCTTCTTTTAACCGATCGGGAGCATTGCCTGGAGCCTCTGTTAGCGCCTTGAGAAATACCGTTTCTTCTATACGAGCTCGGTATCCCGGCATAACGGTACGAATACGGGTATAACTTAATGGGTTAGGAAGATTTCTATTTTTTTTGCTGACCGCCAATTCGGCCGCTTCGATTAATTGGGGGTCAAAAGCTGCAGCCAATGGAGGGGCTTGAATCAATTTTACTTCGACCCAGTTTTTATCCAAACCATGGGTACTCAACAATCGCCCATTCTGGATTTTGATGGTTTCCTTCATTGCCGAGTACCAAACATCAATCGGACCATCGGGGTCGGCATCAACATACCCCAACACCAATAACGCAGGATTGTTGTTAACGTCCGCGCGCAAATAGCGGTAGTTTGGATTGATTGGGGTCGAATCAATCGTAGTATTGGGATTGGTAAACGCCAGTCTCAGCGATTCGTAGATGGCGTTTTGATTTCCCCCGCATCCGTTTAATGGAATTAGAACAATTGGGGTCATCCAAAAAAGAAGTTGGCGAAACAATAATTTGCAAAGCATGAAAAACACATCTCACCAAAGTAATTGAAACAATAAAGCTTCCATAAAAAAACCGGCTACATTGCCGGCACTGGTCTTAATTGTTACTTAAAATTCGGCCCAACCGCCACCTTTTCAGGCAGTTTAATTACTTGCCAGTAGTGGTAGTGGTTCCGCTGCTTTTGTTGTTGGCCGCGGCTACAGCAACGCCCGCAACGGCCGCCGTGCCAACTACGGCCCCTGCAACTCCAAGACCCCCAACAGCTAGAGCGCTTGCACCGATGGCACCCGCTCCCGCCGCACCTCCCGCCGCCCCAGCACCAACCGTAGCCAAAGATGCTGCAGCACTAGCGCTTAAGGCGCCACCGGTTGCCGCCCCAGCACCAACCGCCCCGGCAACACCCGCTCCCACGGTACCACCAGCTCCAGCTGCGACACTCATGGAAGTCAAAGCAGCAGCTCCCGAGGCACCCCCAACACCAGCAACTCCTCCACCCAACGCACCCAAGCCTGCGCCGGCACTAGCACCGGCTTGAAAAAGCGGGGCTACGGCGATAATTTGGGCTTGAGCCAAAGGCGCTACAAGCAGCGTTGACCCAAAAAAAGTGACTACATTAAAAAGAAGAACGGCCTTGGACGCTGAAATGCGGGGCACACATTTTCCCAACCCATTGCGTTCGCAATGCAGCGATGCTTCTTTATTACCAAACCAGGAATAAATATTCATGCGTAGTTGATATCCAAAACGTAAAAAAATAATGCAAATTTCATGCGCTTACAGTATATTATTTAAAGGACAATCCTGCAAATTAGTTATACAAGTTGCATATACGTAAATCGCTATTTCAGACCCTATTTGCCACCCACTTCCTTATATGACCAAATATAGCCCCTTATTATCGATTTTACGATTCTTCAAACGGTTTATGCTGAGTTACATCAAATTGACCGCAGTTATGACAGTAATAACCCTTGGTTTTTCTGCCTGTTCCGGATTTCTTGCAAAACCAGGCGACCAACCGGACCTGGTTAACCCCCCTAAATTGTTCAAGAATAGCAGTGGCGATTTGGAATGGGAACGAGTTAGCGCATTTGGGCCTGTTCCCATTGATATTCAAGTACGTGGCAATGTGATCTGCCAAACATTGGGCAAGGACATAATTGCAACCGGTTATAACCCCGAAGCCTTGGATCCAAACGGTAAAACACTTCCTGGCGGTGGCTTTTATTGCACCCGCATGTAAATGGGCTAAAAAAATAATTGCAATACTCGCACCAAAATTGACAAGTTCAGTTAATTTCATGGTAAAAAATTGCTATACTCCTCATGATTCTGTTTTTGATGATTTAATTTCATTATTTTGAAAATTTCTCGAAAAGTGATGGATTAATTTATCGTTTTTGCTGTACTTTATTAGATGTATTTTTCCTTTGAAAGGTTGCATCATGCATACATCCATGATTGATGTCAGTACTGTGCTTGAAAGTCGCGAGCAGCCTCTGAGCACTCTGGCTAAATCATTTGTGAAATTGTTTGGGGTGATCGGGGTCGCATTCCTAGTTAGCACTTCTTTTGATGCCTTTGCACAACAAGCACCACAACGTCCAACCCCTTCCGGCTCTTCTTCTGGCAACAATACTGTCAACAGTAATTTTGACCAAGATCGAATCGTCCGTCAGTCAACACCTATGACTCCAAAACCTCCCGAGGCAGGCATGGCAGTCGATGGAGGAACAGCCGGCGTTGTAATCAATAATTACAATTCAGACTACAACACGGTTACGATTAGCAAATAAAACCCTATTAACCAAAAACCCCGTAACTCCTTGATAGGAATTACGGGGTTTTTCTTTAGCTAATTTTTACATACGGGACTGCTATTTTCAGTTATTTTGCAGCCTTCACGAATACATCCTTTTCCCAAAAACCCACTTCAGCTAAGGTCGTCCCATCAGCCAGATACAGTTTTCCTGGCCCTTCACGATAATGATCTTTAAATTGCCCAACGTATTTTTCGCCTGTTGGGTAATAAAGGGTTCCTTCTCCATTCCTACTACCACCCTTGAATTCGCCTACATACTTCTCACCCTTAATATTGGTATAGATTCCTTGCCCATCAAACTTTCCATCCTTGAAGTTACCGACGTATTTACCACCGTCAGCAAATAGATACGTACCTTGGCCGTTAAAAAGGCCGTTAGCAAACATCCCCGTATAGGTCTCGCCCTTCTTCAGTTTCAAAGTACCTTGACCGCTAAACTTGCCGGCAACGAACATCCCGGTATAGGAATCGCCGCTAGGTAATGACACGGTACCCCTGCCTTCGCGCTGACCATCGCGCCACTCTCCGGAGTACTGATCGCCATTAGGAAATAAGTAAGTCCCTTCTCCGTTGCGCATGTCGTTGTTAAAACTTCCCTGATACTTTCCACCATCACCGTACATTACCTCGGCATAGCAATTGTTCTTAGGACCCGACTGGGGACACGGCACCATTCCTCTAGGCAATGGGGCTGGAACAGGAGATACGGCAGGAGTTACAGCTTGCTGAGCTGGTTTAAGCGGCTCAGGAACCGGCGCAACAACTACAGGAGGCGGGGCAGGCTTAACAGGAACACCGGAAGCCGAATCAGCACCTCCTTTTGCCAAACTCGCCTGATACTCCTTCTGCTTTCTCTCAGCTTCAGCCAATTCCCTCTTTGCTTTTTCAATTGAGTCTTGGTCTGAAGTTGCAGTGGATTTAGCTTTGGGGGCAGGGGCAACAACCGGGGGCACATAATCTGGAACGGTTTGAGCGCTAGGTGCTGACTTGCTAACGCTGGCTACACCCTTCGGTTGCTTACGCTGTTGTTGTAACTCGGCCTGCAGTTCTTTTTGCCGCTTCTTGTTTTCTGCCAACTCTTGCCGAGCCATTTCCAACTCTAAACTATCAGCAGTCTTACTACTTTTAGCAGTTTCTTGGGCTAGCTGCCGCTCTCTAGCCATACTGGCTTGCAACTCTTGCTGCCTTCTCCTACTATCAGCCAATTCTTGTTTTGCCATCTCCGCTTCTTGTTTCGCAGTGGTTCTCGAGCTAATCGCCACATCAGTGATTTGTTGACGATCCTTTAAAATGTCCGACTGAAGCGACAATTGCCTTTGCTTTACATCCGCCAATTCTTGTTTTACCCGATCGAGTTCTCTTCTCAGGTTTTCAACCTCTTGACTTGAAACCGCGCTAACGGCAGGTGCAGCAACTGGGGCCACGTAGGCCCTGGATTCACCGCCTCGAGCACCGGCTAAATCATTGTTTTGCCAATACCCGGATTTTGCTATTGAGCCATTTGGGTTATACAAGGTGCCTTGGCCATTGCGCATATCGTCCACGTATTGACCCACGAATTTCTCGCCATCAACGGTTGTATAAGTCCCTTTTCCGTTTAATCGGCCCGCACGGTATTCGCCGACATAGCGACTGCCATCGGCATAGTTATAGGTACCAAAACCATCCGGCAAATCGTCTTTGAAATCCCCCGAATAACGGTCTCCATTTGAGAATATCAATGTACCTTGGCCATTGCGCATGCCATTGCGAAAAACGCCAATGTATTTTTGCCCGTTTGCAGAGTAGGATTCACCAAAGCAGCTTTTTTTTGAACCATTTGGTGGACAGGTCGGTAAACTCCCTCGTCCTTGTGCCATGGCGCTACTACATAGGGTAAATACTACTATGGCAACAGCCATGGAAGGATAAATGCTAAATTTGGGGTGTTTTATCGTGCTCATGACCGCTAATGTATCAAAATACTTCAAAAAAGAAAAGGTAAAAGGCCGTTCGTACTGAGTTTTAGAAGCATTCCCCACCTAACGGCCCATACTGCGAATCACTAATATTACCAAGAATAAATCACTTAACTGGAGTGGTTGTAAAGAGGTTCAAATCCTCGCCAGCCGTCGCCCCTGGCTTTAACCCCATAATATAAGTCCAAACAAAATTGGTTTCCACCGTTTTTAAGGTCGACTTAAACCGTTCCCTCTTGTCCGTTTCGTCATACACTTTCACATAAAACTTACACTGATTCGATTTACCGTAGACAATAAATTGATTGGTGGCTAATTTAAACTCCTGAAGCGAAAGCACCTTGTTCAATGGTGGTTGATATTTAAAATCGACACTTAATCGAGCTCTCAAACGCTCGGGAAGCGTATTCAATATTTCAATTCCATCATTACTGATACGCAAATCATAGATGTAAGGAATACGACCATCATTGGCTTTTTGATAACAAGCAGGGAGCACCTCAGTATTTCCGTTTTTTACCAGTTCGGCTTTTAGTTTAACGATTTGGGATTGGCTATCCTTTAAAAGGGTTGAAACTTCCGACGGTGTCTCACTGGAAAACACTTTTTTGAACTCAACCCCAACGTTGTATATTGCAGGATCCAATACCACTTCCGGTTTTTTTTCCTCAACTACGGGAACGATAATGGACAACATTTCTGCTCGAATTTGAGCCTGCTTCTTCATCAATACACCTGTCAGCGCCAAAAGAAGGGCAAATAAAATTAATAGAATAATTTCGGCAATGGTTAACCCAAGGACAACCCCTCTTCGATAACCAACCTGTAATTGATTGTTGTGCTTACTCATGCTTGCCGATGTCCCTACCACTCCCTTCAACTTCGCCAACCATATGGGCAATTTGCTTAAGCCCTTTTTGTAACGTCGCAATCGACTCGCTGGATTTTGCAGCCCGGTCCTGAATCAAGGTGTTTAGTTTGGAATACTGCTCTTCAAACCGGGCCATCTCTTGCGTCATATTTTCCGTACTCGATGAAATCGCATTGGATAATTCGCTATAGGCGCGGGCAGTATGTTGCAATGTATTGACCATATTTAATAAAGGCTCAACACTTTTCTCCTGTTGCTCGCTAAACGCCTCAATGACCATCATGGAGCGATGCAAGGCATCCTCAAAATTAAGGGCATTGGAATCAATCATGATGGGATCGGCCAATGCTTCCTCCTCATCTCGAGTTTGATTGAAATATACGCGACCCACCACGCCCACAAGAGTGGTCGACAGTGCAATTCCAAAATTTTGAATAATCTGATCGATTTCGTTATCGGTCGAAGTAAATCGATAGAGGGTATAAGCCAAACTTACCAAGGTAAATAGAAAGCCTAGGTAATAAATGTTATCACCCAAAATATCGGCACGAACCGCATACTTCCGAGTACCACAGTAGAGAATGTAAAGCAGCATTACCACGATAGAAAACGTAATCGCGATAATGGGGCCCAACCCTTCTTCTTTAACGGCAATTACCCCAAACGATCCGAACAAGAAGAAGAAGATAAAGATGAGTCGTTGACCGTCAAGCCATTTGAAGTGGGATAAGCCGCTCGATTCCTTGGGATTCATCTTGATTTCCAGTGCTGTTTCTTTGTTGGTAACAATTTATCACTAAATAATGAACTATTTAATGTACACATTATCCATGCTTGCCAATTCCACAACAAAGATGACCGCCTCCTAGGAACTTTATAACGCAACACGCCTCTTACTTCGATATTACAAACGTAATTACCGCTCTTGCGCCCCACCCTTGAGGGCCGCCCGGAACACTGCTCACGTTATACCTAGGGCCAACCGTGAACTGAATCGGTGTTTTATCGAAATAGACCAATTTTGCGATATCAAAATTGACTGGATTGCTCGTCCGATGGGTGTCGTAGTTGTAATTTGATTGAAAATTCAAGGAATACGTCCAAGCATCCGGTGTTACATAGGCAATAAACGGTTGACCATACAGATTATTCGCCGTACCTGAAGTGGCAACCCCGCCCAAACTCCAAGACTGGAAAGCCAATATACCGTAAGTCCAACCGCCTACTCGATTGAGCGCTACTCCAGTAGCGCCTGCGCCCATCTGCTGACTTCCAAATTGACCACTCGATCCTGCTGGAGATGAAAAATAAGGGCCCACCCCCCAAATAAAAGATGAATTGGTATTGGGTGCATAGAAAGCCTCCAATTGAATATTGCTCAGCCCAGCACCGGTATAACCGTTGACATTATTAAGCCACACGCTCGTAACGATAGGACGCACTATCAACGTATCTCCTCCCGAAAGACTTATGGGGATAACCGGTTGAAATAATAAGGTTTGATCTGATCCTACTTGATTGACGCCGCGTCCCCGATCGTAATTCCATTGGAAGGGAACTGAAATCATGTTTGCCAACGGATTAGCCAACTGCTCCGCAATATCCGATTTCCCACTTTGTTTTTCCTGGGGGGTGCTTGCAACCGACTCTACAGAAGTAACATTCTGCGCGTGGGATACGCGAATTAAGGAGATCAAAGTTAAGAACAAGAAACAACACGCGGCTATAACGCGAGGTCGATCGAGAAAAGACGAGCGTTCCAATCTCATGGGTTTTATCGCTTCGGTATTCATGAAAAAGCTCCGTCCATTATTAATTAACCCCCGAGCACACTGCTAAAACTACTCCTTTGTATCCATTTAGCATTGATTTAAGTCAATCGATCCTATTGCTATTAAAGCGCAAATAAATATTTCTTTACAGCCACCGTTTTATAACAACATCACCTGCTCCCAACCCCTAAAATTGACATTCAATCAGGATGCCCATTAACATGAAGAAGCGCCTTAGCCAACAGGAAATTCGTCATGCTCTTTTTAACTCGCAAATGGCTTGAACCCAAAATACTTGGTTCGATAGCAATTGCTTCAGCAGTCCTGTGGTTTTTTATCGATTTTTCCAGTGAAGTCGTTGAAGGTGAAACGATCCCGATCGATGAAGCAATATTGCTTAGCTTTCGCCAGCCCGATGACCCAAATAAACCGCTTGGTCCGATGTGGGTTAGCGAATTCTTTCGAGATGCAAGCGGTTTAGGCGGTCCAATCGTGCTCGGATTATTAACCCTGGCAACCATCGCTTTTTTTCTGTTGCGAAATCAAAAAAGAACCGCAGTCTTTGTCGCCATTTCTAGCTTGAGCGGAACCTTGCTTTCAGTCCTACTAAAAGTCGCATTTGATCGTCCGCGTCCAGATTTGGTTACGCATTTGGCCCATGCTAGTGGCAACGGATTTCCAAGCGGTCATGCCATGATGTCCGCTTTGATTTACCTCACCATCGGCGCACTGATCGCGCAATCGACATCAGAGATGCGACTAAAGGTTTTTATCATGGGTGTAGCAGTGTCCCTTACCGGGTTAATTGGGATCAGCCGGATTTACCTTGGCGTTCACTGGCCTAGTGATGTTCTGGCAGGTTGGGTAGCCGGTTCGTTCTGGGCACTTTTATCCTGGACTATTGCCCAAACCGCAGACCTTGAACACAGGATTTCTACATGAAAGGACAATCCTTTTATAGACGGTTGGCATTTGCAATCAATGGACTGTACTTAGCGTATTTACGTGAGCCCAGCTTTCGCTATCATGTCTTCGCCTGTATTGGAGTGATCGCCCTATTGGCGATCACCCACCCCCAACCAATCTGGTGGGCTATGGGGGCACTGGCGGTTGGTTTAGTCATGGCAACCGAGCTTTTCAACACCGCCATCGAAACCTTAGCCGACCACCTGCACCCCGAATTGCATCCTGAGATTGGAGCGGTAAAAGACATTGCTGCAGCCGCAGTTCTGCTGTCCAGCATCATCGCTTTGCTTATAGCAACCGCATTCGCTATTGATTGGCTAAACTAATACTCCGATACAACTTTTAGAAATCAGCAGCCCTACTGAGATTGGCCAAGCAATTTTCCGGCGACTTGTTCTTGATAGCAACGCAGCGTAGAATAAATTGAGTAGTCATGCCTTTATCATGCGATGCTCCTCGAAACACCCAAACTGAAATGTTTCCTCTGAACAAAATTCCCATTACTGCGTTTTGCGCCAAAATTAAAGGACTCATCCTATGAAATTGAGTTATGACTGCGTAGCGCCTTTTCTCCGCCGCCTGATTCTTGTATCCTGTGTTGCACTCATATTTATCAACTTATTGAATAAAGATGCAACTGCCCAATCCGAACAGCCCGTTTCCGCCTCCTCCGCATCAAGTGGCCCCACTTCACCAACAACCCAATTACCAATAGTGGCTATCGTCAACGGCGAACCAATTACGCTATCGCAACTAAATGCCGCATCTGTCGGAGCATTGCAAGGGACCCCGGATCCTCGCATGGCTACCAGCATCAAAACCCGCATTCTGAGCCTACTCATAGACCAGCTCATCGTAACGCAGTCGGCAGAGAAAAGCCCAATTGCAAAAAGTCCCGAATTGGCACAAGCCATTGAGCGATTTAGGCGGGAAACTTTGTTCAACTTATACCTTAACAAGGAAATTGGTACTCTCCCCGTTGTCAACTCACGCAATGTTGACGCCTACATTAATGATCACCCAGAGTTTTTTGCCGATCGCAAAACGTATCACTACATTCAGTTGCTGATTGAGCCGGGTACTACTAGTTCCATCCCGAATATTGAAGAGGTTATCAAATCCGAGAGTCTTCCTGGGCTAATTGCCTGGCTTAAGTCAAATAAAATTCCAAACCAAAGGGACCTTTTTTGGAGAGGCTCGGAACAAATTGACCCGAATGTTCGGTCTGTTCTTAACAACCTCAAGGATGGCGATATACGCGTGCAATTAACTCCAGACGCAAAAGCCATTCTGGTCATTCAAAAACAAGGCACTTATTCTGACCCGATTCTGGCTGAAGACGCGCGTAGCGGCATTGCCCAGAGAATCGAACAAGACTACCGAAACCAAGCTGCTAAAGCCGTTGTAGACTCGTTACGAGCCAAATCGAATATTCAATATATTAATATTGCCTATCAACCAGATGAGGTGGGCACCGACAATCTCAATAGTCATGGCTTCCCAAAGATTGGCATCTTGGAAGTGCAAATCATGTGGTTTTCAGCATTGATCCTTTTACTACCGGCTGCAATTGGCTTGTTCTATTCCAAGACAAAAAAGATTATAAAGGATCAGGCAAAAGGGGCTTACTCGCAAATTCTTTCGGTTGTGATCGTGTTGGTAGGAGTGATTTGGTTGATGCTGGGCGCTTCAAAATTCCTCAATCTCATCCCTTCGAATTTCAATATTCAATCGCTTTTTATTCTAAATTGGCTTGGGATTGCGCTTGGCTTGATATTGGTAATCATCGCCTGGAAATTCCCTCCAGCAAAGTTCCTCAATAAAAATAGATGGCCTGCTCTGGTATTGATATTTGCAATTCAACAAATTTTGTTGTTTATGTAATTAAATCCATGATCCCCATGGCTGCGAACCATCCTGAAAAGCGACAGCGCAAGTTACCAATAGGACCAGTACCCAAAATGCACGACGTAAAGGGCAAGCAGCGCATTGGTTACGGCGTGGGCAATAATGGCATCAGCAATTTTTCTTCTTTGCAGGTATGCGAGGCCAAAAAATAATCCAGCCATGGTGCCCGCCAGAAAGTCTGAGTGCAAGATACCAAACAATATTGCCGTAATGACTAGCGCAATTTCTGTACTAAAATTTTGCAGTTGAAAACGATTGAGCATCACTTGGAGTTGGGATTGAATAAAACCCCTAAACGCAAGCTCTTCCGCTATTGGCACAATCAACGACGCCCCCACTATTCCTCGAAAAATTAGCCAAGCAGCCGCCAGTATGGGTGGTGCTGTATTGAATTGCGTCAAGAACTGTTGGCTACGAACCCCATCAACTGCAATCATATTCACCCATAAAGTGAATACTGCGATACCAATGAAAATTGAAACAACCGATGGGCGCTCCCAGATCAAGTGATAGTAACCCCTAAATCGGTAAAGAGTAGCCAGTGCTAACAGTATGGGGATGGGATACAGCCAAGGGAAATCGGCGGTGAGCGCCTTAATAAATAATGAACTGCCTATTAAGGCTAGCAAAGGAAACAACAAAACAACCTCATCCCACTCTCCCTTTATCAAAGCAGAGGGCTCGCTTTTGCTATGGGGTATTTTGTGAAAGAAAGACACATAATGCAAAAGTAGCAATGCAAACAACAACACGATTACCAAATTGATCCATCCGGCTGCAGCATGAAATCCATTCATTGCCACCGCGGGGGACCAAAAATGGCCTATGGCAACCAACCCAGCAATCCTCACTGCATTCAACAAAAACATGCTGATTGCCGCGAGCGGAATAATCAAGAATGCCCCGGGTAAACGCAGTATTCCCCGCTGAACAACACAATAGGCAGCCAATATAATCATGATCAACGTCATCCCCTCATATCCCGAGCAGCCTGGGAGTATTAAAACTTGAAATGCGTTGGTACCAAATATTGGTATCCCTGAAGCATCGGAGATGACTTTTGCCGCATCAAATCCAACCAGATGGCAAATTACTGTTGATAGGACTAACGTGGATGGCAACAATAAGCCAGCCCAGTAGTCAATCATCACATCACGCGATAGGAGTATGGATATCGCGACAATTACAAATACGCTTCCTGCTTGAAAAAGCAATTTTCGATCGGCAATCCGCAATAGTGCAGCGAACGGAAACGCCAAATTAAATACACTATACAAAAATACGCACCACACAATCGGACTTCCTGCATACAAAATCGATTGGGCAGAAAAGGGGTTTTCTACTAGAGGCTCGGGCCTTTTGACCACGATAAATAAAGCGCTCAAAAATAGAAATGAAATTAGGTTGATCCAGACAATCAATTGATTATTTCTGTATTGGCTGATATCCCGCATAAAGGAAGAATTCCTTCTTTCCTTCACAAGGATCATGGTCATGGTCAAAAAGTACCCAATCGATGCTGTATAGACAATTTTTTGTATGTAACTTGCCGCAACAAACAGTAATCCGCCGTTAATTTTTAGATAACCGACGATGGTTTGTTGTGAGTCCCGAAGATACGAGCCCATTCCATCCTTAAACCACAATATTGCTGCAAACTCCAACGCCACCAACGTCGCCATCAGAATAAAGCGAGTGATCAATGGGCTCAATGAAACACCTTTTTTGCTTTAGGTTATATAAATGAATGTCAAAGCTAAGCGCTGCTTTATCCATAAAAACCGCTCAGGAAAATTGTTAGTATTTTTTTCCAATGGATTCGATTGCATTTTTCTCAGTTTTCTCCTACTGCTTTGATTGTCCCCTAAGCCTCTTAGAAGTTCAAAGTAAGATTTTTTCAACTTGAATTGGACGGTCAAGCAATATTGCTTATCAATTTCTCCAAAAACTCTAAGTTAAGTAAGTTAGTAAGCATTTACAACCTTATTAAGCTTTTGTTTGTTTGATTTCTCTTTATTTAAAATTTTCTTTCTATCATAACTATTTTAAATGATATAAAATACAAATTTATGATACTAATTATCATTTTTCATATACAATACCGAAATGAGGTTAACTTCACCATTGTTTAGGAACAAGCCTGCTATGCACATCCTTCAGCGCCTATTGATCTCCAAGAGTTTTAGATCATGGTTTCGTCTCTTTTTTTGGGTGATTTTTTTAGTCACCGCAATTAGCAATGCAAACGCACAGCTATCCATTCAAAATGCAGGAGGCACTGTGGCTGTCGCTGGTTATGGAAATGTCGCTAGTTCTACCGGCACTTATGGCACATTAGTGGCTGCAGGGCCAATGGATGTGACGTTTACCTATTTGGGCTCGCAGGCAGGATGGTTCAATAGTTTTTCAAGCGGTGGAAATACGTTTTTGAATCAAAATGCGGTCTATGCCAATAAAACCCCAACCACTATTGGTTCCAGTTTTACCACCTACACCTCTGGGGGCGCTTTAAGCTTCACGTTTTCAACATTAAATAATATTCTAGGATCGGTTAGCAACGGCCAAACCTATAGCTACAGTAGCATCCCTTCATTTGCCATTTCACCTGGCGGCACGATTAACGGCGTGAAATACAGTTACATCCTTGACTTTAAGGATACGTATACCGTATTGAAAGACTATAACAATATGTTAATTGGTGTGAATGCCGTTGCCGCTCCAGAATTGAACGGCTCAGCCCTTCCAATGGGTTCGTTTGTAATTGGCTCACTACTTTTAATCGGCTCTCGCAAAAGAAAATTTACCCAAATTTAATGATATATATGCCAACATTCAGTCTTGGTAACGACTTAATTATCGATTTTTCAAATCCCCATTTGATTTGATTAAACCCATCTCTATTAATTGGCCAAACAATTTATGCCTCTAGACATAATCAAAAAAATCCACATCACCAAAAACCGCGTTAGGTTTTTTGGGTTCGTATTTGGTTTAGCACTTATTTTTTTGAGTGAAAGCGCCAGCGCTCAACTCTCTATACAAAATGCTGGAGGCACGGTTGCAGTAAACGGTTTAGGGGGAGTTGCCAGTTCAACCGGTACGTACGGTACCTTGATAGCAACCGGTCCAGCAAATGTAACCTATACCTATTTAGGATCAAGCGCTTCTTGGTTAGACAGTTTTTCAAGTGGCGGGAATACCTTCTACAGTCCAGCGGCCTCCTACAATACAAATGCCATTGCGCAAGGATTAATTCAAAGCAAAATCGGCTCCAGTTTTACCACCTATACCTCTGGGGGGGCTTTAAACTTTACCTTCTCCACCTTAAGCGGCATAACAGGATCGATTGCAAACGGTGGAAACTATAGCTACAGCAGCATTCCGTCGTTTGCCATTTCTCCTGGAGCAACGATTAACGGGGTGAAATACAGTTACGTGCTTGATTTTAAAGACACTTATACCGGCGCCAAAGATTACAACAACATGCTAATCGGCGTGAATGCCGTTGCTGCCCCAGAAATAAATGGCTCAGCGCTTCCTATGGGCTCTTTTATCATCGGAACCATGCTCCTTATTGGTTCGCGTAAGCGAAAAATCGCAATCACCCGCCATTAACAGCCCATAAGGCAAATGTACTTATGGAATAAGCTAAAAATCGATTAAAAAATATATTAATTAAAAAATAAATGATAATTAATGCTATTATTTTTCAATAATTAACATTGAATATAGATATTTTGGCTAATAAAGAAAATCCTAAATCGTTTTTAACAACTCGTGAGGCGGCTAGCCTCTTAAATGTATCGCTGCAAACGGTTCAAAATTGGACCGAAAATGGGATATTGGAGTGCTGGAAAACCACTGGCGGTCATCGGCGCATCCCCAGGCAATCCGTTAAAAAATTATTGACCAACCCAGCACCATCAACCGCATCACCATCCCTAGAGCCTACCGCCCTTCTTAATCGAGATGGCAAATTACGCATTCTGCTCATCGAACAAGATCCCAATGCATCGAGAAATTACCGACTCAAAATGGCTGCTTGGTCAATTAACCCGGAGGTAATCTGCACAAGCAACGGGATTGAAGCGTTACTGCATATTGGCCAAGAATTGCCTGACTTGCTGATTGCCGACCTTCAGATGTCTGGGGCAAACGGATTAATGATGCTTCAGATTATCCGATCCATGCCTGAATTCGATCAGGTTGAAATAATTGCCATCACCGAAATGACTGCGCAAGATCTTGCAGCGCAAGGCGAACTCCCAGAAGGCATTCCGGTGTTACAAAAACCCATTGAATTTGATGAACTTGAAAAACTTGTAAAACTAATTATTAATCAACGTAAACGCTACGCAATGCTAAAACGCTAGTTTGAAAATGCGTTCGTTTTCCATTGAGCCATCCTTCACAAATGTCTACAGCATCTCTTGTCAGTCTCACTCTTCTCGTAATTGGCGAAAGCCATATGGCTCTTCCGCAATATCTAATCAACCCATTACACGATGATCTACAAGCAGAAGGCGCAAAAGTCTACTCAATTGGCGCCTGCGGCGCTAGTGCTGGCGATTGGTTAAAAATTACCAAAGTTGATTGCAGTTCGGAAAGATCTGGTGATGAGAAGGCGATATTTAAAGCCAAGCCCAATGCAGCCACGACCCCCTATAGAGAACTTGTTGCAAAATATAAACCGAACGTGGTTGTCATGATTATTGGCGATACGATGGGCGCTTATGACAAGGATCCCTACCCTAGAGCCTGGGCTTGGCAAAGCATCACCAACCTCACCAAAGAAATTGCCGCCAGCAAGGTTACTTGTGTTTGGGTTGGCCCAACATGGGGGAGGGACGGCGGTAGATACCTAAAAACGAATCCTGGGGCACAAAGGGTTTCTGAGTTCATATCCAGAAACGTCAGTCCATGCATTTATATTGACTCTCTCAAGATGTCTAAAATTGATGAATGGAAGACAATTGACGGAGATCATTTGAATGGTCCTGGCTACAAGAATTGGGCTGCTGCCATCACCAAGGCTATAGGGGAATTGCCAGAAGTGCAAAAACTAAGGAAATAATTTTCCCCAATTGGATATTGACATTCCGATGCTCTAAAAGTCAATTGACCCTCCAAAATACCATATGCGATTTTGATACAGGTCATAACCATCCCAACAAAAATCTGATTCAATAAAGATGATTCTTGTTAGGAGTGAAGCATGAATAATCATCGATCAATCGTTACCCGAGTAACCCTCATAACGTGGTCAATTCTATTTCTGGCAAATTTCGCAAATGCAAAAATAGAACCAGATGTCATTTTTATTAATGGGCAATTTGAAACCCTCAATGTAGATCAACCAAAAATCAATGCAGTAGCAGTCAAGGATGAAAAAATAATAGCCACCGGATCAACTAACAAGATTCGATCCTTGGCAACCAAAAATACCAAGATTATTGACTTAGAACAGAAGTTCGTAATCCCTGGATTTGTCGATGCTCACACCCATCCAATGGAAACCATTTGGATAAAGGAAGATTGGGTTGATGCGCGATTTCCCAATACCCCATCCGTCAAACAAGCATTGATCAATATTTCGCAAAGAATTAAAGCGACGCCAAAAGACGAATGGGTTTTTGTCGCCTGCGTATCAGCCAGTGAAAATAAATTTTCTGAAAAACGAATCCCCACTAAATCTGAATTGGACGCTGTTGCCCCCAATAACCCCGTTATTTTGGCAAATGGCGCACACATGGCTATTGCAAACTCTTTGGCATTAAAAAAATTGGGCGTTGTTAAAGGGGTTTTGAAGTTACCTAAAGGCGGCGGGGTTTTGGTAGATCAAAACGGCGAGCCAACAGGGGTGCTTACCGATGCTCAAGGGGATATACCCGCCTCTCCTTCCGCCACCGAAATTGAACGGTATTACAAAAAGGATATTGCTGCATTTTGGAATCAATATGGCTTCACTTCGCTTTTGGCTATTACCCCCGCACAAGCGCTTCCAGTGCTTCAGGCTATTTCCAAGTCCACAGATAAACCCAATATCCGCTTTAGCGCGGCAATATGGACGGCGCCAAACGGTATGGGCATGCCGAATGATTTAAGTGCTTTCGAAATGCCCAAAGAAGCCGATCCCGCCTACTATCGATTTATTGGAATTAAGGCTTGGATTGACGGGGAAAACGATTGTCGCACAGGGTATATGTATGAAAAATACATTGGCACAATCGACACAGATCCGCCTGGTGGAAAAGGCACTCTAGTCACAACGCAAGATGAAGCAAACCAATTTAGCAAAATTGCGAGTTCAAACAAAAAAATTAGCATGCTGCATTGTTCCGGGGATGCAGCAACCGATATCGGTCTTAAAGCCTATCTAAATAATCGCCAATCCAATCCATCAAAAACCATTCAACGAATTGAGCATTTTGGAATGTTTCAATTGACAAATGCCCAATTAAAAACCGCTATTGCCATGAAAAAATATGGTCTGCATTTTTCAGTTCAGCCTATTTGGCTCTTGGAATTAGTCAATGCCGATTTTGAAAACATGGGTCCTGATCGCGCCAAGTCTGGTTTTAAATTTAATACGATGATTCGCTCTGGTCTTGAGCCGGCAGCAGGAACTGATATGACGGGAATATACCTAGGAAATATTGACCCCTTTAAAGGAATTTATGCCAGCGTAACTCGACAATCCGATAAGGGAATTTTTGAGCCTCATGAGGCGATCTCAGTTCGAGATGCTTTAAAGATGTGGACTATTTGGCCTGCGAAGGCCATGGGCGAAGAACGGGTGAAAGGCAGTATTCAGGTAGGTAAATATGCCGATATGGTTATCCTGTCCGACAATATATTTCAAATACCCCATGAGAAACTAAAAGACGTAAAACCCCTTACTACTATTGTCGGCGGAAGGGTGGTTTATCAAAGCAAGTAATCTTTAAATGGATTTTTTCTTTCATAAATTGTTTAAATGAGTTCCATCAGCTAGTATGCAGCAACCTGCCCATCACGACGGCTGTCACTTGCGGCTATATAGCCATCGTCCAAGTCATCAGACAACCTCCAAATAAATTGGCCAGAACCAAAATCCATGTAAGGGTCATCCACCTTCTTTAATACGTGCCCAAGATTTTCTAAGCCTTGTACAGTATCAGAACGCATATTGGATTCAACATCCAAGGTAAAGTCGCGATTTACCTTCCACCGCGGGGCATCGCAAGCAGCTTGAGGTTGCTGAGCATACGCCAGCATTCTTAATACTGTTTGCAAATGTCCTTGAGGTTGCATATCGCCGCCCATTACACCAAAGCTCATCTGGGGAAGTTCTTTGCCATTTTCCTCTCGAGTTAAAAACGCTGGAATAATGGTATGAAAAGGGCGCTTGCCACCCGCAACCACATTGGGCGAAGCGGGGTCTGAAGAAAAACCGTAACCTCTATTTTGCAAACTCACGCCCCATTGCGGGACCACAACTCCAGACCCAAAGCCCATGTAATTGCTTTGAATAAATGAAATCATGCGACCCTGCTCATCGGTAGCGCTTAAATATATTGTGCCCCCAGATGTCGGCATACCAAACTCAAAATGGGTGGCCTTCTTGCGATTAATTAATTTTGCACGCCCCGCTAAATATGTTGGGTCAAGCATCGCCTCTGGTGAAACCGACATAGACCTGGGGTCTGCAACATAGCGATATACATCCGCAAATGCCAATTTCATTGCTTCTATTTGCAAATGCTGGCTTTCTATTCCGTCTACAGGAAAACTCGCTAGATCTAGATTTTCCAAAATGCCAAGAGCCACCAACGCGCCTATGCCCTGACCATTTGGCGGTATTTCATGCATAAAATAATTCTGGCCATCATGACCACGAATTTTTTGTTTAATGGTACCAACCCAATCTGGTCTATACGAGGCAAGATCCGATATCGTCATTACCCCGCCGCCCTTTTTGGCAAAATCCACAATAGCATTTGCTACCTCACCTTCATAAAATTCCCTCACGCCTTTTTTGGCAATCGTTTTGAGGGTATGGGCAGCAGATGAAAATGCAAAGCGCTCTCCAACGTGCGGCGCGCGACCAAAAGGCATAAACGTTTCGGCGAAACCTGGCTGATCCTTTAAATCTGGAACAGCTGCCACCCATTTATGCGCCACAATCGGAGCCATGGCATAACCCCTTTCAGCAATCTCTATAGCAGGCTGTAGTAAGTCACCAAATGCTAATGATCCAAAACGGGCATGCAAAGCTGCCCAACCGGCTATCGCACCTGGCACCGTAACCGCATCCCAACCACGCATAGGGCGTTTTGCCAAACCAGCCGCATCGACACCGTATTTGTTGGCAAAATACTCTGGATTCCATGCTTCTGGGGCAACCCCAGAAGCATTCAAACCATGCAACTCATTTCCATCCCAAACAATCGCAAAGCAATCACTTCCCAAACCGTTGGATACTGGCTCAACAATCATCAATGCGGCGGCGGCGGCAATTGCCGCATCAATTGCATTCCCTCCCTGGTGAATGATTTTCAAACCCGCTTGCGCAGCATAGGGATGCGAGGTGGAAACGATATTGCGACCCATAACGGGCACACGAATGGTTGGATAGGGGTTGTTCCAGTTAAATTGCATAAGACTTTCTATTCAGAGGTAATTTGAGCCTGCTTAATCAGCTTGCTCCAACGAACACGTTCAACAGCAACCATTGTTGCAAATTTTTCAGGCGTCCCAGGAATCGGTTCTGCCCCTAACTGGGCAAACCTCTCAACCACATCAGGGGAAACGATTGCCTTATTTAGTGCGCTATTCAAAATATTGACAACATCGGATGAAAGATTCTTGGGACCAAACAACCCAAACCAGGTACTAGATTCAAATTGGCCAAGCCCAAAATCCTTTCCGGCTTCTGCGATTGTCGGCACATTGGGCAATAATGGCGACCTCTTCATGCTACCAACCCCAAGAGCGGTTAATTTTCCATCTTTAACTGGCTGCAAACTGGCAATCATGACATCAAATATGAGATGAACCTTCCCAGAAATTAAATCCGGAAGAGCCAGCGCGGACCCCTTGTAAGGGACATGGACCATTTCAATCCCTGCATCGGCTTTTAAAGCCTCCGCATTTAATTGAATCACCGTTCCATTGCCGCTTGAGGCAAAGTTCAATTCTCCAGGATGGGCTTTGGCATACGCAATCAATTCTTTCAGCGTATTGATCGGTAGCGTCTTGGTTACTGTTAATAGGGCTGGAGAAACAACCCCGCCACCAATTGGAGTGAAATCCGTTTGGGTGTCATATGGTAACTTTTTAGTAAAACTTGGCGCAATAGAATGCGTGCTGCTAGACGTAAAGAGTAACGTGTACCCATCCGAATTGGCATGTGCCGCTAAGCCAGCGCCAATGACCCCACCGGCTCCCGGATGATTTTCAACAACAACGGATTGACCAAGTATTACCGTTAATCTTTGGGCGACTATTCTCGCTATCGCATCGGTTGCACCCCCCGGTGGAAACGGCACGATCATGGTAATAGGCTTACTTGGATAGGCCAAAGTCTTATTTTGAGCAATGGCTTGCACGTTTAGCCCAATTGAGAATCCAATCAACACAATATAGCGACTAATAAGCAAGAAAATGGCGCGGTAATTCATGTCTGTCCCCATGATTTTTGATGCAACCGTGTTGAAAAATTCATTAACCCATTCAGCAAGATTCAACTTCCACCTTCAGAATCGCTTGAAAAATAGAGGCGCCAATAGCGCCCCTGACAGTTCATTTTACAGAAATCCGATACGAGGCAGTTTTCAAGAAATACTGGACTTCAATCTAACACCAAAATCACTTAATTCAGGCTACCATCCTTTTGACAGCATACTGAAGCAATCCAAGCAACAATTAAGTAAATTGCCTTTGTATTTCTTGTTTGTCGGACGTATGATAAAAGCTGACCAGAGGAGAAGACAATGTTCACAAACCTACTAGTTCCCATAAGCGGGGACGTTATAACGAAAACTGAATTAAAGAAGGCGGCAAAAATAGCCAAAGCCGATAACGCCAAAATTACCTTAGCCTTCATCTCGGATCCTTTAGCTCCATATATCTATACGGAAAGCGTAAGTGGCTTGATGATTTCTGAGGCAAAGCACAAAAAAGCCTGCGAGGTTTTTGCTAAAAAACTTTTTGCCAAAGCCAAAGCTGAGTTGGGCGATTCCATTAAAGTGGATGTTTGCCATATTGTTCATCCCAATATTGCCGATGGCATTTTAGAAGCTGCAAAAAAAGTAAAAGCCGATGCGATCGTCATGTCATCCCATAAGAGATCCGGTATTAAGGGGTTGTTCCTTCGAAGCGAGGCTCATGAAGTTGTTCTTCACAGCCCAATACCGGTGATCATTTTGAACTAAGAAATCCGATTGGATTATTTAAGGCCTTCACAATCTTATTAACTTTAAAGTGTAGATTCCAATTCAAATCAAATTACCATGTACAAATACATTCGTCATCTGATTGATCCGATACTAATAATACTGATGCTTGCACCGTTGGCTGCCTACCCACAACAAAAATCCATCGTCGTCTCTTCCACTACTTCAACTGAGCAATCCGGATTGTTTGGTTATATCCTTCCCGTCTTTGAAAAACAGTCTGGGATTCAAGTCAAAGTTGTGGCTGTAGGCACAGGTCAGGCACTCGATATTGGTCGTCGGGGCGATGCTGACGTGGTATTTGTCCACGACAAACCTGCCGAAGAGAAATTCGTAAGCGAGGGCTATGCCGAAAAACGCATCGAGGTGATGTACAACGACTTTATCCTGATTGGACCTAAATCTGATCCTGCCACGATTGGCGGTGGAAGGGATATTGGAACGGCTTTGAAAAAAATCGCCAACAGCAAATCCCCATTTATTTCCCGGGGAGACAAGAGCGGCACAAACGCTGCGGAATTGCGCTATTGGAAGGATGCAGGAATTGAGGTTTCTTCAGCATTACCTTGGTATAAAGACACCGGGTCTGGTATGGGCCCCGCATTAAATAGCGCCTCGGCAATGAACGGCTATATCCTGTCTGACCGGGCAACTTGGTTAACCTTCAAAAATCGAGGTCATCTGGCAATTTTGGTCGAGGGTGACCCAAAACTCTTTAATCAATACGGAGTCATGCTGGTTAACCCCGTCAAGCACCCTCACGTCAAGTCGACTGAAGGCCAAGCATTCATTAATTGGCTCATCTCAACAGCAGGGCAGAATACGATCGCATCCTATAAAGTTGGTGGCGAGCAGTTATTTTTTCCGAATGCCAACAAGTAGTTTTTATTGATGAATGGCCAATTTATTCATTGGGGTTTTAAACCCTTTATAGGAAATCCATGATTTAAATGCACGCGATATAACCGGATCACATCCGTGCACTATAAAAATATTGAAAATTAATAGCACACGTTTTTATTGCAGCTCTAGATTTATTTTGGCCTGAAGAAATTCTCGCTCAAGACGATCCACAATTTGAGCCACATTGGGTGCATCCTCGATCAATCCCACGCCTTGACCAGCCCCCCAGATATCCTTCCAAGCTTTCGCCTCTGATTTGTCTTTGCTAGGCTTCGGTGAGGCATTCAGGTCTAGTTGCTTGGATTGAATTGCTGGTAAATTTTTGGGGTCCAAACCCGAATTGATAATGCTTTGCTGTATGTAGTTGCCGTGGATTCCCGTAAAGTAGTCCGTATAGACAATGTCTGCAGCTTGCGCGTTCACTATGGCCTGCTTGTATTCGACGTTGGCATGAGCCTCCTGGCTGGCAATAAAACGTGTCCCAATATACGCAAAATCTGCACCCATCGCCAGAGCAGCCAGAACCGCTTGACCGGTGGAAATCGAACCTGACAAGGCAATAGGCCCTTGGTACATTTTTCGAACCTCCCCCACCAGCGCGAAGGGGGACAATGTACCGGCGTGTCCCCCCGCTCCTGCGGCAACCAATATTAAACCGTCAACGCCTGCCTCAAGCGCTTTTTCAGCATGGCGAATATTGATCACATCATGCAGGACAATTCCTCCATAACTGTGAACCGCATCAATAATTTCCTTAATCGGGGCGCGCAAACTGGTTATGTAAACGGGTACACGATGCTTTACACAGGTCCTCATATCCTGCTCAAGACGGGTATTTGATGCGTGAACAATTTGATTGACTGCAATAGGGCCAACTTTTACGCCCGGATTAGCCAAGTGAAACTGCTTTAATTCTTCTTTAATTTTTGACAACCATTCATCCAGAACCTCTGGAGATCTTGCGTTCAAAGCCGGGAAAGATCCAACGATGCCCGCCTTGCATTGAGCCAAAACAAGATCTGGATAACTTACGATAAACATCGGCGCGGAAATAATCGGCAGACGCAATCCTTGCAAAACAAGGGGAATATTGGTATTACTCATGCGTTTCTTAACTCTCTTCTTAGAATTTTTCCGACATTGGTCTTGGGGAGTTCATTTCTAAAAACAATGAATTTTGGCCTCTTATAATTGGTAAGTTCTGCTTTGCAATACAACGCCACCTGCTCCTCAGTCAAATTCAAATCGCTTCGCACAATAAACAGTTTCACCGCCTCTCCTGTGTCATCGCTAGGAACGCCAATAACCGCGCATTCCAGTACGCCAGGCAGCAAGGAAACGACCTCCTCCAATTCATTTGGGAACACTTTAAAACCGGATACGACAATCATGTCTTTTTTGCGATCAACAATCTTCACGTAACCATTCTCATCCATGATGCCGATATCGCCAGATTTAAAGAAGCCATCCGATGTGATACTGTGGGCGGTATCGTCAGGTTTATTCCAATAACCGGCCATTACTTGAGGGCCTCTAATACAAATCTCCCCCGATTCCCCGAACGGAACATCGATTCCATCCTCGCCAACAATGACCACTTCTGTGCTTGGAACAGGCAGGCCAATATGGCCCGTGTACTTCTCAATCAATGGTGAATTCACGCAAGCAACGGGGGATGTCTCAGATAAACCGTAGCCTTCTGCAATTGGTACGCCGGTTAAGGCCTGCCATTGATCAGCAACGACTTTTTGCACCGCCATACCCCCGCCAATAGTGACTAATAAATTGGGCAACTTCACTTTGGAAAAATCCGGATGGTGGATTAAGGCATTGAATAGGGTATTGACGGCCGGGAATATATTGATATTCGGGTGATTGGAAAGTAACTTTATAAAGCCGGGTATATCGCGTGGGTTGGGAACCAAAATCACTAACCCCCCTTTTCGAGCGCCCACCATTGCGCACGCAGTCAAGGCAAAAATATGATAGAGCGGTAACGCGCATAAAAACACCAATTGCTCAACCTTCTTCTTTTTCAACGCAGGCTCAAGCCACTCTTCAACTTGAAGGACATTTGCCAAAATATTCTTGTGCAATAAAATGGCGCCTTTTGATACTCCAGTAGTTCCACCGGTGTACTGTAAAAACGCAATATCCTCCAATCGCAAATCGACGGGAGTATGGCCCAATTGTTTTCCCATTTCCAATGCGCTTTTAAAACGAATATGCCCCGGGATACTCCATTCGGGAACGGCCTTTTTTATATTGCGTACAGCAAAATCAACCAACATACCCTTTAGGCCAATTAATTCGCCCAAACTCGTTACAACCACTTGCTTCACCTTCAAGTGTTCGGCAACTGCTTGATACACATGGGCGAAATTTTCTAAAATGATCAACACCGAAGCGCCGCTATCTTTTAACTGATACTCCAGTTCGCGAGCGGTATACAGTGGATTCACATTTACTACAACATAGCCAGCGCGCAATATTCCGATCATCGCAACCTGAAACTCAATCACGTTTGGCAACATCAAAGCAACTCTGGATCCAGCTTCCAAACCCAGGCTTTGCAAATAACCGGCAAAAGATTTCGAATACACATCCAATTGGCGATAGGTAATGAATTTACCCATATACTCGCAAGCGTTTCGATTGGGAAATTGTGCAAACGATTGCTCGAACATATCCACTAGGGAATCAAATTTTGAAACATCGATTTCGTAGGGGACCCCTTCAGGGTAACTCTTTAACCAGGGCTTACTCGGATTCATATCACAATCTCGTAAAAAGAAATTTTATTGGGCATTGACACAGCGTGGTATTTGTCAAACCCTAAATGCGCCTTAAATATTAAAATAAGTGCAACTAGAAAAAATTACGCCCTCAAACGAGGGCGTAACCAAATCATCAAACAATAACTAAATTACTTGACTCATTAGAACCGGTAGCCTACGCCAACCAAGAGATCAAGTCCATTACCTTTAACGGTCATACCGGTTACGGCGGTTCCTGTTGTAGTGGTTTGCGATATTGTTTGGCTGCCATACATACCGTAATTCACTTCACCGAAGGCGTACACGGAAGAAGTTACCATCTGCTTATAGCCTATGCCCAATGTGAAGCCGGTTAAGTTGGTAGAGTTATAAGGAAGAACGGGGCTCGATAATCCGATGGTGGCACCAGTGTAGCCAACCTTAGCGTAGGCCAAGCGGTCTTTATCAATCGTGTACCCAGGGGTCAAGACAATACTGTAGAGATTTTTAATATTGTAAGAAGCCGTAGTACTAGCACCAGCGACAGCTTTAGTGCCTAACCCACCATTAATAGTTGTAGGTGCGATATTTAAGACTCCGGTCGCCCCAGAACTTGCTCCTGGATAATAGGTGGCAGCTAAACCCAAAACATAACTTTCGTTAATACCCCAGTTATATCCTAGGGCTAAATTTACAAGACCAGTGCTAATGTTATTCACACTACTTGCTGAAGTAGTTTGGGATATCGTTGCAGGATATCCAAAGGATGGTAATGGCGAAGGCGTAGCTGTTGTCGCAGTACCACCGCCAATGGAAGGCATAAAACTTCCATAACCAACACCTATTTGCCCATAAGCACCTTCCCAAGCATTCGCCTTTGATGATTGGGCCATTGCTGAAGTAGTTGCAATACTGGCCAAGGCCAAGGCCAATGCGCTAATTTTGAATCGATTCATGTCTCTTCCTCGCTGAATTAATCGTTATGTATTTAATTGCTACAGGACTTACTTTATAGGTATTTTTGAATATTTATAGTTCGGGTTTTCCCGAAAATTATTGCTGTATTGCACAAATTATTCTAGGTTTTATATTCAAATTGAGCTAAGAACCTTTTAATACCTAGCGTATTGGGGTTAAATTATTTTTTACCGGCATTTATTTTACAAATACTTTCGTGTAATATAAACGAACGATCGTATTATTTTTACAACAAACTGTAGCTATTGAGAAAGCCCATGCTTGCACAGAGGATGAATCAGCGAATTTTAAGTGAGCCAAAAAAAGGATCACTCACCAAATCATTAATCGTTCGGGCCGCTCTAGAAATAGCTAGCAAATCTGGGCTTGAGGGGCTAACCATTGGCAATATTGCGGACACCGTGACGATGAGCAAAAGCGGTGTCTTTGCTCACTTTGGTTCACGAGAAGAACTGCAAGTGGCGGTCATTCGTGAGTACTACCAACAATTCGAAGAGTTGGTATTTAAACCCGCCCTATCAAAACCTAAAGGGCTGCCCCGTCTACGTCACATGATTAACACCTGGCTCAAGATAAGCGTTGGCGATGAAACATCCAGCTGTTTTTTTATAGCTGGCGCTGTCGAATACGATGACCGTCCTGGTATGGTACGGGATGAACTCGTATGGAGCGTGGAAAACTGGAGATCAGCACTCCTAAGGGCGATTAAAGAAGCTATTACTGCCGGTCATTTAAAACGGTCCGTCAATTCAGAAACCCTTTTGTTTCAACTTTATAGCACGGTACTCGGAGCGCACCATGATTCACGTTTTTTACAAAATCCGAAGAGTTTAGTTTTAGCAAAAAAGCTGATTAAAGACATCTTTACCAACAATCAAGCAGATCAATAAGCTCACACTAACAATCTTTTTTAATATTTTTCTATCTTTACTGGAATCATCATGCCTCAATACAACCCTCCCCTACGCGACATTCAATTCGTTATTCACGAACTTTTGAATGCGGATAAAACTTTTGCAACCTTGCCTTCTTACCAGGAGGTGGACAAAGACACTATCAACCAAATTATTGAAGAGGCTGGAAAATTTGCCAGTGAAATTGCCTTTCCTTTAAATCAAGTAGGTGATAAGGAAGGCTGCACACGTCATGATGATGGCTCGGTTACCACCCCTACTGGCTTTAAAGAGGCTTACAAGCAGTTTGTCGAAAGTGGTTGGCCTGCATTGTCTTGCGATCCAGAATATGGAGGTCAAGGATTACCCCAACTGCTAAATAGCGCTCTGTATGAAACACTAAATTCCGCAAACCAGTCGTGGTCAATGTACCCGGGCTTATCGCATGGCGCATATGAATGTTTACATGCGCATGGAACACCAGAGCAGAAGAAAATTTACCTTGAGAAACTGGTATCCGGTCATTGGACCGGCACGATGTGTCTTACCGAACCCCAATGCGGAACCGATCTGGGAATATTAAAAACTAAGGCAGACCCTTTGGCCGATGGAAGCTATTCCATTAACGGCACGAAGATTTTTATCTCCAGCGGAGAACATGACCTAACTGAAAATATTGTTCACTTAGTGCTCGCTCGTCTTCCCGACTCCCCTAAGGGAACAAAAGGAATCTCATTATTCGCTGTACCCAAGTTCTTAGTAAATAACGATGGCTCTATCGGCATTAACAATAAAGTCACCTGCGGATCTATCGAGCATAAAATGGGGATCCATGGAAATTCAACATGCGTCATGAACTTTGATGGCGCTATTGGCACCCTAGTAGGTGAACCCCATAAAGGCCTAAATGCCATGTTCGTTATGATGAATGCCGCTCGCCTTGGCGTTGGTATGCAAGGCCTTGGCTTGACCGAAGTTGCTTATCAAAATTCTGCGGCATACGCTAAAGATCGCCTGCAGATGCGCAGCTTGACTGGCGCCAAAGCGCCGGAAAAAGCCGCTGATCCAATCATTGTTCATCCGGATGTCCGCAGAATGCTGCTGACCCAAAGAGCCTATGCTGAAGGCGGTCGTGCATTTGCATATTGGGTAGCGCTCATGATTGATACTGAACTGAATCACCCTGACGAAAAAGTGCGTAAAGACACGGGTGATCTGGTCACCCTCCTCACCCCCATTATTAAAGCCTTTTTAACCGACAACGCTTTCACGGCTACCAATGAAGGCATGCAAGTCTTTGGCGGACATGGCTATATTGCGGAATGGGGTATGGAGCAATATGTACGCGATGCTCGTATCAATATGATTTATGAAGGTACCAATACCATCCAATCCCTAGACCTCTTAGGTCGAAAGGTACTGGGCGACATGGGAGCGAAACTTCGCAAATTCGGCAAGATAGTGGAAGCTTTTATTGAAGAAGAAGGCGTGCGCAAAGAGATGAAGGAGTTTATTGATCCGCTTGCGGATATTGCCAGCAAAGTTGAAAAACTCACAAAAGAAATTGGCATGAAAGCCATGATGAATCATGAAGAAGTAGGTTCTGCGGCAGTACCTTATCTTCGCACCGTTGGTCACTTGGTGTATTCCTATCTTTTTGCCCGCATGGCCAAAATTGCCCTAAGCAATAAATCCAGCGGGGATCCGTTTTATCAAGCCAAGCTGGCAACGGCTCGTTTTTACTTTGCAAAGTTACTTCCTGAAACTGCCGCTCTGATTCGCCAAGCACGTGCGGGCTCAAGCTCATTAATGGCATTACCTGCTGACCTTTTCTGAAAGATTTGATATGACTGAAAATAAAATCATTAAAAAAGTGGCAATTCTGGGTGCAGGCGTCATGGGTGCCCAAATTGCTGCCCAATGCATCAACGTAGGCATGCCGGTTATTTTGTTTGATTTGCCAAGCAAATCTGATGATGGGAAACCAATCAACAAGAATGCCATTGCTCTAAAAGCAATCGAGGGATTAAAAAAATTAAAACCCTCTCCTTTGGGCTTATCTGAGAATGCCAACTTGATTCAGGCGGCGAACTATGAAGATGATCTATCTTGCTTAGCGGAATGTGACTTGATTATTGAGGCTATCGCAGAACGACTGGATTGGAAGCATGCTCTTTATGAAAAAGTATCCCCCCATATTCCGCAGTCTGCCATCTTCGCTACCAATACCTCTGGTCTTCCCATTGGTGAGCTTGCCAAAGGATTTTCCGGTGATTTGAAAAAACGTTTTTGTGGGGTGCACTTCTTTAATCCTCCAAGGTATATGCACTTGCTAGAATTGATTCCTGCAACCGATACCGACCCTATCGTATTGGATGCCTTAGAAGCTTTTATGACATCTACTATGGGTAAGGGGGTTGTTCGAGCAAAAGATACGCCCAACTTTGTTGGTAACCGTGTGGGCGTCTTCTCCATTTTGGCGGTCTTTGAGGAAGCTAAAAAATTTGGTTTGGGTTTTGATGAAGTTGATGCTATTACTGGAAGTAAATTAGGTCGCGCTAAATCAGCCACCTTCAGAACCAGTGATGTGGTGGGTTTAGATACGATGGCACACGTCATCAAAACCATGGAAAACGCCTTGCAGGATGATCCATTCTCCACATTATTTAAGGTTCCTGACGTAGTAAGCCAATTGATTGCCAAAGGTGCATTGGGACAAAAAACTAAAGCCGGTTTTTACCGCAAAGACGGTAAGACGGTACTTGTATTGGATACAGCGACTAAGGAATACAAACCATCCACCGCTACGATCGAACCCTTGATTGAGCGCATTCTCAAAAAACCCATTGCTGAGCGCCTTGAACTTCTAAGAAACACCGATGATCCTGCGGCACAATTTTTGTGGGCCATTTATCGGGATATCTTTCACTATTGTGCAATTCAACTTGGCAGCATTGCCGAGTCTGCCCGTGAAATTGATTTTGCAATGCGTTGGGGTTATGGCTGGGATAAGGGTCCATTTGAGGATTGGCAGGCAGCTGGCGTATCTCAAATAGCCAACTGGATCAAAGAAGATATTGATCAAGGCAAAGCATTGTGTAAGGAACCTCTACCGGCTTGGGTATTTACTGGTCCCGTAGCCGATAAACAAGCTTTCCACACGCCTGAAGGCTCATGGTCAGCCTCATCCAACCGATACATGCCGCGCTCTTCGTTGCCGGTTTACCAAAAACAAATTTTCAGAGCGCCTTTATTGGGCGATGGCTCTCCAGACCCAAGGACTGCAGGCACGACTGTGTATGAGAACCCGGATCTACGTGCTTGGGTGGACGATCATCAACCGGATGTCTTAATTGCCTCGTTCAAGTCGAAAATGAATACCTTCAGCCCCGATGTATTGAATGGAATTCAGAAGGCAGTCGAGCTAGCGGAGTTGAATTACTCAGGATTGGTGATTTGGCAGCCTACCTCCTTAAGGTTGGGAACACCAGGAGGACCATTTTCTGCAGGGGCCAATCTAGAAGCTGCTCTTCCCATGGTGATGAAGGGTGGGCCAGCCGGAGTTGAACCCTTTGTCAAGCTTTTCCAAGACACAATGATGAGAGTCAAATACTCACAAGTTCCGGTAGTTGCTGCTGTATCAGGAGTTGCTTTAGGTGGTGGCTGCGAATTGGTGATGCAATCTTCGCGTCGAGTTGCTGCGATCGAAAGCTATATTGGATTGGTCGAGGTTGGCGTCGGCTTACTACCAGCTGGAGGCGGGCTCAAAGAAGCGGCGATCCGTGCCGCTCAAGGAGTCAGCCTTGCAGGCAATATCAACTATCTTGACTTTACCAAAGCTGCTTTTGAGAATGCCGCAATGGCAAAAGTATCCTCATCAGCGCAAGAAGCCATGAAGATGGCGTACTTACAAAAAGGCGACATCATTGTCCCTAATGTCTATGAGCTACTCGCCCTTGCACAAAGCCAAGTAAAAGCAATGGAATACTCAGGTTATAGACCGCCAATCCCTACGCTGATTCCTGTAGGTGGACGTTCAGTAGCTTCCACGGTAATGGGTCAAGTTGTCAATATGCGGGACGGCGGTTTTATCTCGGAACATGATGCGCACATCGCCCAAAAAATTATCGAAATCATTACTGGCGGCGATGTCGATGCGGGCACTCTGGTTACCGAAGATTGGCTACTCAAACTTGAACGTCAGGCATTTGTGGAGTTAATAGGTCACCCCAAAACAATGGAGCGAATTATGGGTCTACTCCAAAACGGCAAACCTGTTAGAAACTAATAACCGAGAAAATATTCATTATGAAAAATATTCAAGAAGCTTACATCGTTGCCGCCACCAGAAGTGCCGTCGGTAAATCAAACAGGGGTTCATTAAAAAACACTAGGCCGGATGATTTATTGGGCAATGCACTGCAACACATCCTGACGAAAGTACCCACTCTTGACCCGGCAGCGATTGAAGATGCCATCATCGGCTGCGCTATGCCAGAGGCACAACAAGGGTTAAACATTGCAAGGATTGGGCTACTCCTAGGCGGCCTTCCCAATTCCATTGGTGGCATTACCGTGAACCGATTTTGCTCGTCCGGTTTAAATGCGATCGCAATGGCTGCAGATCGGATTCGAGTTGGTGAAGCTGACATCATGATTGCCGGTGGGGTTGAATCCATGAGCATGGTTCCCATGGGCGGCAATTCGCCATCAATGTCTCCTGAAATTTTTGTGGGTGATGAGAATATTGGTATTGCTTATGGCATGGGATTAACTGCTGAAAAAGTTGCACAGCAATGGAAAATTAGCCGGGAAGATCAAGATGCTTTTGCCTTAGCTTCGCATCAAAAAGCCATTACTGCTCAGGCTGCCGGAGAATTTAACGCTGAAATCTTCCCAGTGAAGGTTGCCAATCGGTCGATGAACCTAGATCAAGGAGAAGTGGATATCCAATGGCGGGATTTTTCAAAAGATGAAGGTCCCAGAATAGATACCTCATTAGAAGGTCTGGCTAGGCTGAAATCGCCGTTTGCCGCGAGAGGCAGTGTGACAGCTGGCAATAGCTCGCAAACATCGGATGGTGTTGGTGTTCTCATACTGGCCAGTGAAAAAGCAATTAAAAATTTTGGTCTTACCCCTCTGGCCCGATTTGTATCTTTTGCTGTCAAAGGAGTTCCACCGGAAATTATGGGAATAGGCCCTAAAGAGGCCATTCCTGCAGCGCTAAAACTGGCTGGCCTGACTCAACAAAATCTAGATTGGATTGAATTGAATGAAGCATTTGCGGCCCAATCTTTAGCTGTTATGCGGGACCTAAACCTAGACCAAAGTAAAGTCAATCCACTCGGTAGCGCGATTGCGCTAGGACACCCTTTAGGAGCTACTGGGGCCATTCGCGCGACTACTGCAATCCATGCACTACAGAGACGAAATCTGAAACACGCCATGGTAACCATGTGCGTTGGCACTGGCATGGGCGCCGCTGGAATTTTTGAACGTTGCTAAACCTATCTGGAAATCAAATGATGTTAACAAAACAATTAGCAATACTATCGGTCTGTTTAGCTAGTCTAGCCAGTGGTTCGGTTTACGCTCAAGCCACTGATCCCGCCATTGGCATCTGGAAAACCATTGATGACAAAACCAATCAACCGGCTTCTTTAATTAAGATTGAGGAAATCAATGGCGTTTTGGAGGGTACGATTATTAAAACCTTCCCTAGACCTGGTGAAACGCCCCTAGTCTATTGCAATCTGTGCAAAGATGAACGCAAAGATAAGCCTATCCTTGGGATGAAAATCATGACCGACCTGAAACAGGATCAATCGGGAGTTTGGTCTGGCGGCAAAATCCTAGACCCTAAAGAGGGAGAAGTTTATAAGGTCAAAATTGCCACAGAAGATGGTAAGAAAATGGATGTCCGCGGCTATATCGGCATTCCTCTCTTGGGTCGCACACAGGTTTGGTACAGGGCTGAGCAATAAATTAGTGTTTAATTTCTAGAAGATTGTTAGTGCAGAATTGCCTCAACAATCTTCTAGAAAGTAACACTAGTGTATTGAAAGTTGGTGGCGGTGTTCAAAAAGTATGGAAAAAAATATTTGGGGTTGCAGCCAAGGACTTGGTGTAGTAAAAACAACTTTACCGAACAAGATTTTACCTACCCGCTTGAAGGCTGGTTATCAGTAAACTAAAGCGGCCATAATGAAAGAGTCTATCTAAGACCATATGATTAAACATCACCAAGAAGACGGCATTCTTAAGATTCAGTTGAATCGTCCAGAGAAGAAAAACGCTTTTACAAATGCGATGTATCGAGAGCTTACAAAGATTCTCGCTGCCGGCGATCTTGATCCTGTAGTTAAAGTCATTTTGATTTCTGGGGCAGGTAATTCATTTTCGGCTGGAAATGATATTGCCGACTTTATAAAGTCTCCGATTACACATGACGATGCCCCTCCAATCAATTTACTAAAAGTGCTTGCCCAGCTCGCTAAGCCATTAATTGCCGCTGTCGATGGCGTAGCTGTCGGTATTGGGGCAACAATGCTGTTGCATTGCGATTTGGTGTACGCCAATAATGAGGCGCGATTTATCTTTCCATTTGTATCATTAGGGCTTGTTCCAGAAGGTGCTGTCTCTTTATTAATGCCACGCCTCATTGGCCATCAACGCTCAGCAGAAATACTATTTTTTGGTGAGCCGCTAAGTGCTGAAGATGCCCGTCAAATTGGTTTTGTGAATAAAGTCATTACGGAACCATCTGCACTCCCCTATGCAGAACAACGGGCTAAAACTCTTACAGCCCTATCGTCTAGCTCTCTTTTGCACACCAAGACCCTGTTGAAAGGTGGCCAACTAAAGTCTGATGTGGTCAATCAAATCGATATTGAAGGCAAGGTATTCATCGATCGACTCCACGGACTAGCAGCCAAAGAAGCGCTGACCGCCTTTTTGGAAAAACGTCCGCCAAATTTCAAAGGGCTGGATTGAAATTTCCCCTACAGAAAAGCGGCAATTGATCGAGTATGAATACCGCATCCAATGATTAAGGAGACTAAATGCAATTGACCATTAATGGTAAATCGGTTGAAGTCACGGTAGACCCAAACATGCCACTTCTTTGGGTCTTAAGAGATGTGCTGAATATGACCGGAACGAAATATGGTTGTGGAGTTGCTGCTTGTGGTGCCTGCACAGTTCACGTCAACGGTCACGCGACACGCTCTTGTATCACCCCAATACAAATGGTTGCTGGAGCAAAGATTACTACCATCGAGTCTTTAGGAAGCCCTGAAAAACCACATCCACTTCAATTAGCCTGGATACAGGAGCAAGTGCCTCAATGCGGCTACTGTCAAAGCGGCATGTTGATGGCAGCTGCAGATTTATTGGCACGTAAACCTAAACCAACTGATGCTGATATTGATGAAGCAATGTCCAATATCTGTCGTTGCGGCTCTTACCAAAGAGTGAAAACTGCAATTCATTTTGCAGCAAGAGAATTAGCATGAAGCGCAGGACAATGCTACTCAGCACCCTTGGAGTTGCTGGTGCTTTAATTGTAGGATGGGGCGCTATGCCATCACGTTCAAGACTTGGCAAACCCGAAGACTTTCTTCCCGACAACCAAGACATCTCTTTAAATGGCTGGATCCGAATTGCTCCAGATGGCAGCGTAGGGTTGGCGATGAATAAAAGTGAAATGGGGCAAGGTGTATATAACGCATTAGCGATGCTAGTAGCAGAAGAGTTGAATGCCCCAATGGATAGCATTCATTTACATCAGTCCGGCTACGATGCTATTTACGGCAACGTAGCCATGTTTATAGGGGCATTACCCCTGCATCCTCTTGTCAATGATGGCGAGAAACCATTCGTCATGAAAAGCGGTGAATGGATGGTTGGAAAAATTGCCCGCGAATTAGGTATTAACGCTACCGGTGGATCATCGTCTGTAGCAGACTCTTGGAATAACTTACGTTTTGCTGCTGCAACCGCTAAGATCAGCTTACTTATGGCTGCTGCTAAGCAATGGAATATTCCTATTCAGGAACTCACAGTCAATAATGGATTAATAATCCACGCTTCCGGAAAATCTGGAAATTTTGGGGAGTTTGCTAAAGAAGCTACAGCACTAACTCCGAAAAATGTCACCCTAAAAAATCGACAAGACTGGGTCTTGATTGGTCACGACACCATGCGCGCCGATATCCCACCAAAGACCGATGGCTCTGCCATTTTTGGAATTGATGTTAGATTGCCAAATATGCTGTTTGCGACAATCGTTTTAGCGCCGATGATGGGTGGGAAAATTTCGCAATTGGATACGAATCAATCCGTCCCCGGCATGATCCAGCTGGTACCATTAAAAAGTTTTGCCGCATCAGCAAATGGCTTTGCCGTGGTTGGTAAAACCACCTGGAACGCTATAAATGCTGCGCAACAAGTACAAGTACAGTGGGCAAAGCGCGAGAAAGGCGCAATCAACACAGATCAAATCTTGGAAGAGTTGCAAAACAAACTAAAAACGGATAGCGGCTTCACCTTTTACGATACCGGTGATGTCAAAAAGTCTGAGTCCAACGGTAAAAAAATCATTGAGGCAAATTACCACGCACCTTATTTGGCCCATGCGACTCTTGAGCCGATGAATTGCACAGTCCAAATTAAAAATGGTCAAGTCGATATTTGGGCGCCCACTCAAATACCAGGATTAGCTCGGGCTATGGCAGCGAAAATTGCTAATGTATCTGTTGACAAGGTAAATGTGCGTGTTACTTTTTTAGGGGGTGGTTTTGGACGTCGCTTGGAACTCGACTTTATTTCACAAGCAGTCCAAGTTGCCATGGCAACCGATGGGAAACCGGTTCAATTAACTTGGACGCGCGAACAAGACATGGCTAATGATTTTTATCGCCCGATGCAGGTTGCACAATTCAAAGCTGCTATTAATGAACATGGTCAAGTTGAGAGTTTACGTGTAAGTTCCGCTGGAGATGCAATAACCCCTAGATGGATGGAGCGCGTCTCAATTCCACTGGCAGGCCCAATTGATGCGCCCGATAAGTCTACATCCGAAGGTTTGTTTGATTTGCCTTATGGCATTACCAATCAACAGATGTCACATGTATCGACTCATATGGGCGTACCCATTGGTTACTGGCGCTCAGTTGGGCACTCCCAAAATGCCTTCTTCTCAGAAAGTTTTATTGATGAGTTGGCACACAGTGTAAACCAAGACCCTCTGGCATTTCGGGAATCCCTTCTTACCGATGCACCACGTTATTTAGCAGTATTGCAACTTGCTGCCAAAAAAGCAAATTGGGGCAGTCCATTACCGATTGGTCGTGCTAGGGGAATTGCATTGCATGAATCTTTTGGTTCCATTGTGGCTGAGGTGGCTGAGGTCTCGATTCAAAACGGAAAGCCTAAAGTTCATAAGGTAGTGTGTGCAATCGATTGTGGCACGGTGGTAAATCCAAATACGGTCGCTCAGCAAATGCAAAGTGCGATTAATTTTGGCTTAACTGCTGCTTTGTATGGCAGAATTGATATTAAGGATGGGGTAGTGCAGCAAACCAACTTTACTAATTATCAAATGCTCCATATGGCAGACTCCCCTAAGGTTGAGACCTGGATTATGCCAAGTACTCGAACCCCATCTGGTGTTGGTGAACCCGGTGTACCGCCTATAGCGCCAGCATTAAGCAATGCTTTGTTTGCATTAACGGGAAAGCGCTTAAGAGAACTGCCTTTATTGATCTAATAGGTAACGTTGGTCATTTTAAGTTTTGGCAAAATCCAATCATGGATGGATTATTTGGGTTGACTTCTTTATTCTTTTCAATTCTGAAGAAATTTAGCTTAAGCGCATTTATCCCTGTGCCCGAATCATATCCACCGCCTTTTCGGCAATAGCTATGATAGGGGCATTTGTATTGCCACCAATGAGTGTGGGCATGATCGAGCCATCTACGACGCGCAAACCTTCTATGCCATGAACTTTTAATTTGGAATCAACGACAGCCATAGGGTCAATACCCATCTTGCACGTACCTACTGGGTGGTAGACCGTATCCGCTCTTTGGCGAATAATTTGACGAATATCATCATCCGAATGAGCGCCTGACGTAAAAATGTCTTTCCGCCTAATGTTGGCAAAAGATGGCGCATCCATTAGTTTTTTAGTGAGTTTATAGCCTTTGACTAAGACTTCCAGGTCTTTTTCTTCTTTTAAAAATCCAGGATCTATGAGTGGTGCATCGCTCATGCTTGCGCTTGATAAGGTAACCTGTCCACGACTCTTTGGTCGCAATACGCATACATGACATGAATATCCATGCGCCATATGCAATTTGCGCGCATGATCCTCAACCAGACTCACGACAAAATGCAATTGCACATCAGGCACTTCTAGGTTGGCATCTGTTTTAAGAAAACCCCCTGCTTCTGCAAAGTTGGTGGCAATCATGCCTTTGCGTGATCGAATGTATTTGATGATTTCGCGAGTAAGCCGCGCTGTTCCACCTAAAGAGATCCCAATAAGATCCAAGCTATTTACGGAATAACCAAAGATAAAATCTGGATGATCCTGTAAATTTTGCCCAACACCCTGCAATTCATGAATCACTGGTATTCCAAACTTCTTTAACTGCTCTAAGGGACCAATTCCAGAGGTCATCAATAACTGTGGGGAATGAAAAGCTCCCGCACATAAAATAACCTCTTTACGAGCTCGAATTTCTAGCTTTTTGCCGTTTTGAGTAAAGCTAACGCCAACCGCATGTCGTCCTTCAAAAAGGATGCGGTCTATTTGCACGCCAATTTGAACATTCAAATTAGAGCGCTTACCAATATGCGGTTGCAAGTAGCCGCGCGCGGCACTCCAACGCTCTCCATTTTTTTGTGTCACCTGGTATATTCCCAAACCTTCTTGATCTTCACCATTGAAGTCCTGGTTCACAGGGAAACCCGCCTCTTTGGCGGCATTCAAATATATTTGCTGAAAAGGATTCTGCGATTGCAGATTTGAAACGTGCAATGGACCTGCATTCCCATGAAACTCACCCGTTAATGCAGAATTATTTTCACTTTTTTTAAAATAAGGAAGTAATTCACTATATGACCACCCATCATTCCCTAGGGCTGCCCAATGGTCGTAATCCGATCTATGTCCTCTTGTATAAATCATTGCGTTTATAGCGGAAGATCCTCCTAGACATTTACCTCTAGGCTGGTAACCACGGCGACCATTTAATCCATCTTGAGGTTCGGTTTCAAAAGCGTAATTATTGAGAGAAGTAGGCAACATGGCCACTGCTGCTGCAGGCGCCTTTACTAGCCAGCTATCGCCATCCCCACCAGCCTCAAGCAGCGCAACAGAAGTCTTGGGGTCTTCACTCAAACGTCCTGCCATAACGCTGCCACCAGACCCGCCGCCGATAACGACATAGTCAAATATATTGCCGGCCATAACCGCCCCCTTGTTTTTAATAGTTATTTTTAGATATTAATCTTGGTTATTAAAATCAAATTTCACAAACGCTCTCCACGGGCGACAATGGATTCAAACAGAGACTTCATTTTGTCGGCCTCTCGGCCGGCGTCGTGACACTCGCGGACTTTCGTCACGCCGGCCAGCCCGAGCCGGGTGAGTTCATCCGCGGGGGCCATTAAAATTCGAATG